>NZ_JAWJTF010000148.1:0-19227 GCF_048836525.1 Nostoc sp. CALU 546 | reverse complement strand
GATTTCTGAACTAATTTGCGTAGTCAGGCAATAGCCAATAGGCAATCTTGCTACAGTCAAGAAGACTTCTTAGTTGTACTGAGTTTTTTCAGAAATCAAATATGAGTCCTATAGTATCAGCTAGTTGAGTTTTTAGATAATACTAGGATAATAAACTAATGAATGTATCTAAAAAATTAGCCAATCAGATTAGTAATTACGATAATCCTAATTCTATAGGGTCAAAGTTAAGAAGCAAACGGTTATTAACTCTTATTTCCATGATTCATAAAATTCATGAGAAGTATAAAGAAGTAAATATTCTTGATATCGGTGGAAGAAAAAACTATTGGAGTATCTTGCCTAAAGAACTCTTAAAAGAATACAAAATTCATATAACAATTGTTAATTTTACTGAGGAAATATTACCAGAAACTGAAGAGCATTATAAATTCATTCATGGTGATGGCTGTAATCTCCATTTTTTTGAAAATAACTCTTTTCACATAGTTCATTCAAATTCTGTAATAGAGCATGTTGGTGATTGGGAACATATGGTTAGCTTTGCAAAAGAGGCCATGAGACTAGCACCTAATATATTTATTCAGACTCCATATTTTTGGTTTCCTATAGAACCACATTTCATGTGTCCGTTTTTTCATTGGCTTCCCAAACCTGTGAGAATCAGCTTAGTTATGCACTTTGCTTTAGGAAATCATCAACGTTACAAAAGTATTGGTGAAGCAGCTTCCACTCTTGAACATTACCGCCTGCTGGACAAAAAAATGTTGCAATATTTATTTCCAGACTCATTAATCAAGCATGAAAGAATTATCGGAATTACTAAATCTTTGACTGCTGTAAGATACGAAAATAATTTAATTAATGAAGTAAAAGTTTGAGGTAAAGGATTTTTCTAATGAAATTAACTAAGCCTGGATATTTACAACAAGAATAAGGATACAAAACTGTGGACAAACTTGACGGGTAAATTGGTGTTGTTTATCAAAAATTATAATCGCACGCTTATCCCCGCCTCTAGCTCTTTATGCTATTGGGGTGAACAATAGTAATTCCTTCAACTTCTACAAAATCTTTTGGGTTTAAAGTCAGAATATGGCTGATGTTATGGGCAAGTACTACTGCTTGTATGCGTAAATCGTGGGTGCGTTTACCTGAAATCTTATGAGTTGTAGCGAGGCTAAACCAAAGGCGAAATATATCTGGTGTTTCTTCTAGCCACTCAAACTGATTTATTAGCATTTGCACCGAGAGTTCGGTTTCTTCTGGTGTCCATCCCAATCCAATTACAGCTACAGGACGGGTGGCTACAACCCAAAATTCAATTAAAACTTGAGATGTAATAAAACATCGATGGTTATTAGATATTAGATACCTGATTGTGCGATCAACAAGATTGTAATCGGGCGAAGCTATATCCCTGGAGCGTAACAAGATATTGGTATCTAATAAACAATGGGTCATACTTCATCAGAGTAGATATTTTCTCGACGCAGAGCTTCATCATCAAGGTTGGCATAGCTTTTTGGTGCTGTATCTATCCACTCCTGCCAAAGTAATAATCTCTCTTCGGATGTTTGAGGTTTACTAGTTAGTAACGTTAAATGCTTGTTACTAAGCTTTTCTTGAAAGAGTTTTTGCTCTTCAGGGGAGAGGTTTAGTACCACTTCCACGAGGGAATTAACAAGTTGTACATTCATGGTTGTGTATCCGATTCACTCTTTTCAGTCGGGAGCGACGGGCTTTCGCCTTGCCCTTATGCTGCTCTACTATAATACTGACTGTTGCTCCCGCCATACAGCAAACGACATAGCTAATTTCTGCTCACGCTCATCTCTTGCTGCTGTTGCTGCTGTTCAATAAGAATCTCATTCCAAGTTAGCCCCGGTGGCGAAATCATACTAATTTTTTTTGGCTGACGAAAAACTTCGCACCCGAAGCATTAATTTACTCGAATGGAATTTATAAGGTATTTACAAGGATTTTTCTTAAAAAGGCATATATGCAACTTCACATTAAATTGGTATAACCTGTAACCTGTTCCCTATCTCCATCAATGAATTTAATTGTGCCCGACTACTTATCTATTTTTTTTGCTATGGTGATCCCAAAGGAACTATTAAGTGCTTACGAGGTGTAAATTAAATGATTAATTGAACTGATTGTATAAAATCTTACAAGCAAAGGAATAGGATTTATCCATAACGTGCATCTGTTTTGTTACTTATTAGGTTGGGCAATACGCGCTTCAATATCTTCCAATGTTTGTAACAATAGACTCCTTGCCTGCAATTGCCAGCCCCATTTCTGAATTCTGTAAGCTGATATAGTACCAACTATAGCTGCTAACAAACAGATCGGTTGATTTAAAGAAATTCCGAATAACAAACCCAATCCAGCAATTCCCCAAAATGGTAAGGCTACTGTTTGTCTTTGTTCTTCCACAACTTGGGTAACTATATTAGATTTCTTATTAGCTAATAATGCTTCTTTGACTTGTCGTTGTTCGGCTGCCGACACTGATAAACCTATTTTACGACGTAGTTTTTCTATTTTGCGGGCATCAGTGCTGTACTCAGTTAACTCATCTTCTGCCATTTTCAGGAGTCGTTCTAGTTGTGCCATTGTGGATTCCATCCGGTATTTTGATACAGCTATCAACCTAAATAATTGTTAACTTTTATTGACTATATGGTTGTATTTAATCGCCAAATTTAAAGTTACGCGACAGAATGAAAAATCTAAAATTGAATATGGGGAAAATATACTAGCGGTTACGCACTTACAAGTTGAGTATAAAATTAAAAGGTAATTATGGCTACAGTATCTAAAAGCACTTTATCTCTATCTGCCCAGGAGCGATCGCTGATTCTCTGGTTTGATGAAGTTGGTATTGCTGATATACCCGTAGTTGGTGGTAAAAATGCCTCACTGGGCGAAATGATTCAACAGCTAACGCCCAAAGGCATTAACGTTCCCACGGGATTTGCCACCACTGCTTACGCTTATCGTTATTTCATTCAATCAGCCGGCTTAGAAGCAAAGCTACGTAAACTCTTTGCTGACTTAGATGTTGAAGATGTGAAAAATTTACGAGAACGGGGGAAAAAAGCGCGATCGCTCTTAATCCACACCCCGTTTCCTGTAGAATTGCGAGAGGCGATCGCTACAGCCTACCAAAGTCTCTGTGAACGATACCATGCAGAGACAGATGTGGCAGTCCGTTCTAGCGCCACCGCTGAAGACTTACCCGATGCTAGTTTTGCTGGACAACAGGAAACTTATCTCAACGTTGTCGGTGCTGAAGGAGTTTTAGCAGCTTGTCATAAATGCTTTGCTTCCATATTTACCGATCGCGCTATTTCTTATCGACATGCCAAGGGATTTGACCACTTTAGCATTGCCCTGGCTGTAGGCGTGCAAAAAATGGTGCGCTCTGACTTAGCAACCTCTGGGGTGATGTTCTCCATTGACACAGAAACCGGATTTAAGGATGCGGCACTAATTACAGCTGCTTATGGTTTAGGTGAAAATGTTGTCCAAGGGTCTGTAAATCCCGATGAATACTATGTTTTTAAACCAACTTTAAAAGCTGGTTTCCGCCCAATTATTGATAAAAAATTGGGCAGTAAAGAACTGAAGATGATTTATGATGATGGCTCCAAATTTACGAAAAATGTGTCAGTTTCGCCCAGTGAAAGAGGCAAATTCGCCCTGAATGATGAAGAGATTTTACAACTAGCAAATTGGGCATATTTAATTGAAGACCATTATTCCCAAGTCCACGGTATTAACACTCCAATGGATATTGAGTGGGCAAAAGATGGCATTACTAACCAACTTTTTATTGTGCAAGCGCGTCCCGAAACCGTCCAGTCACAGAAGACGGGAAACGTCTTGCGGAGTTATCGGTTGGTATTGGGGAATCGGGAATGGGGAATCGGGAATGGGGAAAAATCTACCCACTCCCCACTCCCTGATTCCCAATCGCCACTCACCCTTGTTACTGGACGTGCGATTGGAGAAGCCATTAGTCAAGGGAAAGCACGTCTAATTTTAGATGTTCAGAAACTCGATCAGTTCCAAGCCGGGGAAGTTTTAGTGACAGAGAGAACTGATCCCGATTGGGAACCAATTATGAAACGCGCCAGTGCAATTGTCACTAATTCTGGTGGACGAACCTGCCACGCCGCAATTATTGCGCGAGAATTGGGTGTACCTGCGATCGTCGGATGCGGCAATGCTACAGAAATATTGAAACCTGGTCAAGAGGTAACAATTTCTTGCGCTGAAGGAGAAGAAGGAAAAGTTTATGCAGGCTTATTACCTTTTGAAGTTGAAGAAGTTACTTTAGATAACTTACCCCGCACCCGCACTCAAATTTTAATGAATGTGGGTAATCCCCAAGAAGCATTGAGTTTATCGGCAATTCCCAACGATGGCGTAGGTTTAGCGCGGACAGAATTTATCATCGCTAACCAAATCCAAATTCATCCAATGGCGTTGATTCACTATGACTCATTAAAAGATGAATTTGTCAAAGCTAAAATTGCTGAAATTACCTCGCTTTACGACGAGAAACCCCAATATTTTGTAGATAAATTAGCCCAAGGCATAGGTAGAATTGCCGCAGCATTTTATCCCAAACCAGTAATTGTCCGAACCTCAGATTTCAAGAGTAATGAATATGCCAATTTATTAGGTGGGCGACAGTTTGAACCCCATGAAGAAAACCCAATGCTGGGTTGGCGAGGAGCAGCGCGTTACTATGATGAAGGCTACAGAGAAGCTTTTGCCCTAGAATGTCATGCCATCAAAAGGGTACGGGAAGAAATGGGTTTGACGAATGTGATCCCGATGATTCCTTTTTGTCGCACTCCCGATGAGGGACGTTTGGTTTTAGCAGAGATGGCAAAAAATGGTTTAAAGCAGGGTGTTAATGACTTGCAGGTTTATGTGATGTGCGAGTTGCCGAATAATGTGATTATGGCTGAGGAGTTTGCTGAGGTATTTGATGGCTTCTCCATTGGTTCTAATGATTTAACTCAGTTGACACTGGGGTTAGATAGAGATTCGGCATTAGTGGCGCGGTTGTTTGATGAACGCAGCCAGGGTGTGAAGCGAATGGTAAAAATGGCCATAGAAGCGGCGAAAAAATGCGATCGCAAAATCGGCATTTGTGGACAAGCACCCAGCGATTATCCAGAATTTGCTCAATTTTTGGTGGAACAAGGAATTGACTCAATTAGTCTCAATCCAGATTCGGTTTTGAAAACGATGCTGGAAGTGGCAAAAGTCGAGGGTATTAATACTTCGGCTACGCTCAGTACAAGTTCGTAATTCGAGTAATTTATGCCAGTTAGAGACCGTTACCACGAAAACTTGAAGAATGCCCTAATTTAAAGATGGCTGGAATGTTACTGACGATCCTTTTCATCTAAAGTGGGGAAAAAAGGATCTTTACGTGGATTTGGCAGCCGAAAAGTTGCTCATAGCAGAAAAAGGAACAGAGAAGATTGCTGTAGAAATCAAAACCTTCAGTGGCGACTCAGAAGTAGCAGACCTAGAACAGGCCATTGGTCAGTACTTTACCTACCTTGCTGTCATGAGCCGCAATTATCGAGATAGGGTTTTGTATATAGCTGTTCATGAGGATGTTTTTACTGATATTTTTGAGGAAGAGCCGCTTGGTAAACTTATATTGGAAGACTACAAAATTCCTCTGATCGTTTTTAATCCAAAGCGGGAGGTTATTGTCCGATGGGTAATCTGGAACAATACAGGCAGCTAATTTGCAGCATTCTTACTGAACACACAAAGATTCCTTACTCTTACAGCAATATTCAGCATGAAACTATCTTTGATCGAGAACAAGATCGATATTTGGTAATGATTCTTGGTCGAGAACCAGTACCAGAACTCTCTCCAACTGCAACGCGCCGCGTTCACGGTTGTCTGATTCACATTGATATTATTGATGGCAAAATTTGGATTCAACGTGATGGCACTGAAGAGGGGGTAGCAACAGAACTGGTTAGGGCTGGTGTGTCGAAGGATCAGATTGTATTGGGATTTCGGTCTGAAGAACTGCGGAAAAATTCAGAATTTGCAATTGCATAACCAAGGGTAATTAAATTTCTGGATAACTACCCATAGCATAGCGATCGCCATATTTTGTTTGTGTAATTGTCTACAACACCTTTGACTGCTCAACTATAAGTATCTTAGTATTTTGCAAAATGGCGATTTAGTTTAGTCAAAGGTAAGATGACCATCCTTTTGGAAACCGAACGCTTGATTATTCGCAGTTGGATACCCGAACGCGATGCCGAACAAGCATTTGTAATTTACAGTGATCCAGAAGTTACGCACTTTCTTGGTAAAGCTTCTCTTGTCACAAGTGTTGAGTCACAGCGTCAGCGTTTGATTGACAACATCGAGCGATCGCACCGACGCAACAATGGTACCGGTTCTTGGGCAATTGTCGAAAAGGAAACTACAACAATTGTGGGAACTATCCTTCTTAAACAATTGCCCGACAAAGATGGTTTACCCACTCAAGATTATGAGGTAGGCTGGCACTTACGGCGAGCTTCTTGGGGTAAAGGGTATGCAACAGAAGCAGGACAAGTTATGCTCAACTACGGATTTAATGTCCTGAACTTGCCATTAATTTATGCCGTAGTAAAGCCAGAAAATCATGCTTCCATCCGTGTAACTCAAAGACTCGGTATGAAACCAATAGGACGAACAAACAAGTATTACGGTATTGAACTACTCCTGTTCCAACTAGATGCGTCTGTAAGAATAGGGAATAGGGAATAGGGAATAGGGAATAGGGGGTATTAATTATTAACCAATGACCAATGACCAATGCCCAATGACAAATGACCAATGACAAATGACAAATGACTAAAAAGTGGTTCCGAATTGGGATGGCGAGTGTATTTATTCTCTCACTTGCTTTACGGTTTTGGGGACTGGAGCGATTTAACACTCTGGTATTTGATGAAGTTTACTTTGCTAAATTCGGTAATAATTACCTCACACATACACCATTTTTTAATGCTCATCCGCCGCTGAGTCAATATATTATTGGTATCGGCATTTGGATTGGTAGTCACATTCCTTTTTGGCACGATACTGTAAATGGGCTGACAGGTTCATTGCGATCGCCTTGGACTTATCGTTGGATGAATGCCCTCACAGGCTCATTTATTCCTGTAGTTGTGGCTGCGATCGCTTATCAGTTGAGTTATCGTCGTACCTTTGCAATACTTGCAGGTTTGTTCACAGCCTGTGATGGCCTTTTTCTAGTTGAGTCTCGCTATGCCCTGAACAATATTTATATTGTCATTTTTGGTTTGTTAGGGCAGTGGTTTTTATTATTGGCATTAGATAACCAAAATCGGCGACGTTCATTTTGGTTAGTTCTTGCTGGTATTAGTTTTGGTGCGTCAGTTGGTACTAAATGGAACGGTTTATGGTTTCTTTTGGGTGCTTATCTCATTTGGGTAACAGCATGGGTAATTAGTTTGATACATTCTTTTCCTAACTCCAAACTCGGAGGCAGGAGGCAGGAGGAAGGAGGCAGGAGGCAGGAGGCAGAAGGCAGGAGGCAGGAGGCAGAAGGTAGAATTCATGAGGTAGAAGGCGTAAGTCAGGAGTCAGGAGTTAGTACTTATTCTCCCTTAGCCCCCTTATCTTCCTTATCTTCCTCATCTCAAACACCACTACAAAACTTGACTCAGCTAAATATTTTTCAAATGCTGTTTTATCTAGGGATTATCCCAGCTTTTATATACAGCATCATCTGGATTCCTCACCTTCAACTAGATAAAACTTATGGATTTATTGCAGTACATCAGCAAATTTTAAAGTTTCACTTACAGCTAGGTGGCAATAGTCCCAATGTGCATCCTTACTGTGCTGCCTGGTACAAATGGCCGTTGATGACTCGACCAATGGCATATTATTATCAAACAGCCAAAAGTATCACCGAACCTTTACCTGTAATGGGGCCTCCTTTGCCTGCCGGTGCTGGAAAAGTTATTTATGATGTCCATGCAATGGGTAATCCATTTCTGTGGTGGTTTGGTGTTGCTGCCATGTTGTTTCTAATTGGGTTGCTGGTGTCGCAAGCCGTTATTTTTTTGGTAAAGGAAAAGCGTTTTTCTGTGCCTGCAACTCTGAGTGTTGATACTTGGATTGCATTGTATTTAGTTATCAATTATGCAGCTAACTTATTACCTTGGGTGAAGGTGACAAGGTGCGTTTTTATCTACCACTATATGTGTGCAGTGGTATTCGTCTTTTTAGCGATCGCTTGGTTTGTCGATCAATGTCTTCGCAGTTATTATCAACAACTCCGGGCGCTAGGTGTCACTATTACTTTTATTATTCTGGCTGCTTTTATTTTCTGGATGCCAATTTATTTAGGTTTACCCCTTTCTCCTGAAGGTTATAAACCTTTGCGAATGTGGTTTAACTCTTGGATTTGATTAAAGAGACATTGGATATTGGGCATGGATTATGAGGCTAGCGATCGCTAAAAAATGTGTCGAACACACGCAGACGCAATTGTAGTCAATAGCCAAGTTGAAGTAAGTACAAGGTTAACATTTAAACAGTTAGCTAAATAGCAATTAAAGTAAGATTTAATACGTCTAATTCTATACGAGCAAGTGTGATTTATGGAATTGCTTTTGAGCGCTCAGATCACTGTATAGACGATTTTTTGGCTACCTGTAAAAGCTTTTAGGGAAGTTTTTAATTATACTAACTTGATAAATCTTACTTGCCGTTTTTAATTTATTTATACAAAAAAATAAGAGTATTTAGTAAATATACGCAATCAATGTATTTAGTCAATATTTCATCAAAACTTATACAGTGCTTAATCTTCAGAATTTAAAAAGGAGATTTGTAGCTTGATGTATAAATAATAAAAAATACATAAAATAACATGCGCTATTAGTGTAATAATTTGCACGTGTAAACACTCATTTGGAAATGCTTGATGCATAATTTGTCAAGCATGGGGCATTTGTGGATCTAGATTTATAAAACTAGCAAATTCTGCGTATATGTCCGAATGTCAGGTCAGTTTTGAGACTAAATACTTAAGTGCGGGTGGTGGTAAGTGTTTAACACCGTTTCAGCGGAAACTACTACTGCAAAGTTTGGACGATAGTTTACCTGAATCCTACCGTCAACGAATTGAAATCATGTTGTTGGCAGATGAAGGGAAAACTCAAACAGACATCTGTCAAACCTTGGGATGTTGTGCAGCAACAGCACGACATTGGACACACATAGCTCGGACTGGGATGGCGCACCAATGGCAAGATTGCCCCATTGGTCGCCCGAAGGCTGTGAATGATCAGTATTTAGAGCGTTTGAAGCAACTAGTTAACAACAGTCCTCGCGATCATGGCTATGCTTTTCGCCGCTGGACAGCAAATTGGCTTGCGAAACATCTAGCAAAGGAATTTGGGATTGAGGTAAGCGATCGCCATATCAAGCGACTGCTCAAACAGATGGGATTATCCACACTACCAAAACCCAGTAATGCAGAACAAAGCAGTAACGAAAAGGCTACGAGTTCCAAAATCTTGATTAGTGACCTCAAATCGGCAGCTATTCCTGATAATTCCGAATTTTTACCTATTCACTTTACAAAATTAGGAAAAGATTTAGACATTTATGGCGCAAGATATATCTGCTCAGTTAGTTTCTCTGCAACAGTTCAACAATATTCTGGGTTATTCTCTTTCGACAGAGGAATTTCAACACTGTCTTGAAAAAGTTAAATTTATCAACCCAAAAGTCGGCAAATTCTGGCAAGGAACTGATGCTAAAGCTGGTATATATATTGCGATCGCTGGCAAAGTCAGGCTGCTAGATGGCGGCGATGAGTTAATCGCCACTTTGGAGGTGGGAGAGTCCTTTGGGGAATTTACCTTATTTAATGAGGGTGACTTCAGACCTTATGCAGCAAGGGCTTCAGTAAACTTGCAATTATGCTTCATTCCAGGAGAGGTATTGTGGCCACTGATGGCTAAATATCCACAAATTCGGGAGCATTTGTGGGCTAAGGCGCTATCCCGTAATCCTCAACAGGTAGATTCAGAGAACCCGCCATCTGATTCAAAACTGCCTCATGAAACGAAGATTTTGTCAACGCCAGCAGTCGAGCCACACCAGAAAAAGATTAGCAAAGCCTATTTTCCCAACTCCAAGCAGCGAGTCGGGCATTTATTACAGCGTGTGATTCGGCGCTATCCCTTTTTTGCCCAACAGAGTGGATCAGATTGCGGTGCAGCTTGTTTAGTGATGGTGTCTCGCTATTGGGGGAAAAACTTTAGTGTAAATCGCCTACGGGATATCGCCAATGTTGACCGCAATGGCTCGTCGCTTCGGGGGTTATCGGCTGCGGCGGAAAGTGTTGGGTTTGCTACGCGACCTGTAAAAGCGAGTCTTGACCAATTGGCGAAGCAAAAATTGCCTGCGATCGCCCACTGGGAGGGGAAGCACTACATCGTTGTCTATGAAATCGCCGATAAACAGGTGATTGTGGCAGATCCAGGTATTGGTCAACGCACTCTTAGCCACCAAGAATTTAAAGACAACTGGACTGGCTATACACTGCTGCTACAACCCACAGCCTGGTTGAAGGATGCCAAAGAGACTACAACTCCCTTTTGGCAATTCTTTGAGTTAATGAAGCCTCACTCTTTAGTAATGCTGGAAGTGTTTGTTGCTTCCTTATTTATCCAGATTTTTGGACTCGTTACTCCCCTATTTACTCAGTTAATTTTAGACCGGGTGGTGGTACAGCGTTCTGAACTGACCTTAACGGCGGTAGGGTTAGGATTGCTAATTTTTAGTTTATTCCGTGTAGCGATGACGGGGTTGCGGCAATATCTGTTAGACCACACGGCGAATAAGGTAGATTTGGCATTGATTGTGGGATTTATTCGCCATACCCTGCGCCTACCCTTGAGTTACTTTGAGTCGCGTTATGTGGGGGATATTATCTCTCGTGTACAGGAAAACCGCAAAATTCAACGTTTCCTTTCCGGTGAAGCGTTGTCCATCCTCTTGGATTTAGTCACTGTCTTTGTCTATTTAGCATTGATGTTTTGGTACAGTTGGAAAATGGCGTTGCTGGTGTTAGTGATTGTGCCGCCTTTTTTCCTACTAGCAGTGATTGCCACACCTTTTTTACAAAAGATTTCTAGGGAAATCTTTAATGCTGTTGCTAATGAAAGTAGCTATCTGATTGAAGCCCTTTCTGGTGTGCGAACAGTTAAATCCACAGCAGTGGAACAGACGGTGCGTTGGCATTGGGAAGAGTTATTAAGTAAGGAAATAAAAACTAACTTTTCCGGGCAAGTTATCGGCAATCGCCTGCAAGTATTCAGCAACACAATTGAAGCAGTGGTAACTACCGCCTTGCTGTGGTTTGGGGCGTACCAAGTGATTCACAATCAGTTAACTATTGGGCAATTGGTAGCATTTAATATGTTGCTGGGAAATATTATTAGACCTTTCCAACGATTAACAGTTTTGTGGAATCAATTGCAAGAAGTTGTGATTGCAGTGGAACGCATTAATGATGTGTTGGATGCCGAACCAGAAGAGGATTTACAGCATCAGGCGCGGCAATCCTTACCACCTATTCAAGGTAATATTCGCTTTGAAAATGTGACGTTTCGCTATCACCCTGAAAGCGATATCAATGTTTTGGAAAATCTCAGTTTTGAAGTACACAGCGGGCAAATGGTTGCTCTAGTGGGACGGAGTGGTTCTGGAAAAACCACGATTTCTAAACTGGTTTTGGGGTTATATCCTCCCACAAATGGCAAAGTGTTGATTGATGGGCAAGATATTAACAGTCTTTCGTTGCGTTCTCTACGCGAGCAGGTTGGGGTAGTTGACCAAGATACCTTTTTATTTGGCGGAACGATTCGGGAAAATATTAGCTTGGCACATCCTGGGGCAACTTTGGCAGAGATTATTGAGGCGGCGCGATTGGCGGGTGCTGATGAGTTTATTAAAAAGTTACCTATGGGTTATGAAACCCAGATTGGTGAAGGAGGGGGGATGTTGTCTGGAGGACAGCGACAAAGAATTGCGATCGCTAAGGCGTTGCTAGGCAATCCCAAGCTGTTAATTTTAGATGAGGCTACTTCCCATCTGGATGCAGAGTCAGAAAGGATTATTCAGACGAATTTAAACACAATTCTTAAAGGCAGAACTACCTTACTAATCGCCCATCGCCTATCAACTGTGCGGAATGCAGATTTGATTTTAGTGCTGGATAGAGGCGTGTTGATTGAGAGGGGGACTCACCAAGAGTTGATGGCGAAACGGGGACATTATTTTTATCTCAATCATCAGCAGTTGGATGTTGCAGGGTAAAACAAGAGGATCGGGAGAAAGCTTTTCTTGTTTCACCACTTCTAAAATAAAATCCCAAATCCAAAATTGATATCAGGAAAAATCATGCCAAACACATTGAATGGAAAGGTTCAAAGCCAAATCCATGAGGTAGAACAGCACGAGGAAATTTTAAGTAAGCAAACACCAGCGAGATCAACTGATGATTGGGCTGACGCGACGAAGGATTTACTTGATAGCTTGCCCCAGGTTTGGACTAGGGGATTGCTATATTTTTTAGTGGTATTTGTGTCGATAGTTTTACCTTGGGCAATGCTATCTAAGGTGGATGAAACGGGTTCAGCAAGAGGGCGACTTGAGCCAAAGGGAAAGACGGTTAGGCTGGATGCTGCTGTGGCAGGTACTGTTGCTGAAATTCGGGTAAAAGAGGGTGATTCGGTTAAAGTTGGGCAGACTTTATTAGTATTGGAATCGGAATTAGTTAAGGCGGAATTGCGTCAGGTACAGGATAAGTTAGAGGGACAATTAAATCGCTTTTCTCAGCTAAATTCATCTAAAAGTCAATTAGTTGTATCTTTGACAACGCAACAGCAACAAAATCAATCTCAACAGTTGGAAAAGCAGTCTCAAATTGACCAAGCGCGACAGAATATGAATGCTCTTAGAAATTCCTATGATTTACAAAAAGATGAAAAGTTAGCTCAAGTCAATCAGGCACGGCAAACTCTTGAGCATAGCCAAACAACTAATAAGTTAGTAGACAGTAGTTTGGCGAGTACCCAGCGGGAAGTTGAACGCTATCGCAGTCTTTGGCAGTCAGGGGTTGTTCCAGAAATTAATGTTGTAGATAAGCAAGATATAGCTAAAGATAAGCAACAGCTGTATGAACAAAATCAGTCAGATATTCAGCAAGCTAAACTACGTTTATTAGAACAACAGAGTAGTTATGAGCGGACTATTCGGCAAGCAAATGCAGATATTGAACAGGCACAGTTGCGACTCAAAGAACAGGAAAGGAGTTATCAGACTTTAACTCGCTCCAACAAACTAGCTCTGCTAAAAATCGACGAACAACAGAAGAATTTGGAAACAGAAATTACTACGCTTCAAGCAGAAATTGCTCAAACTAAGAGTCAGATTGTCTCGTTAAAGTTTCAGTTAGGACAACGAGAGTTAAGAGCCACCGTGAATGGTAGAGTGTTTCATTTACCGATACAACGGGCTGGCTCTATGGTGCAACCTGGTGCAATGATTGCGGAGATTGCACCGCAAGGTTCGCCTTTAATAATTCGGGCACAAATGGCAACAAATGAGAGTGGTTTCTTGCGAAGAGGATTGCCAGTAAAGTTGAAGTTTGATGCTTATCCCTTTCAGGATTACGGCGTTGTGGAAGGAGAATTGTTAGAAATTTCTCCTACTACCATAGAGGTGGAAACACCTAATGGCAAGGTAGCAGCTTATGACTTGGAAATTTCCCTAAAACAAAATTGTATTCGCTCGGCTAATAAGTGTATTGTTTTGCGTCCTGGGGATACGGCGACAGCTGAGGTAATTGTGCGTCAGCGTCGGATCATTGATTTTCTGCTTGACCCGTTTAAGCAGTTGCAACAAGGTGGGGTGAAATTGTAAAGGACTTATAAATACATATCTCATCGCTTTTGCAGATGGGAGAGCTATAAAAGGAGAGGCAAAATGCCACAAGTTGTTAAGATTACAAACGAAAATATTCTTGAGCAAATTAAGCTATCTTGTAAAATTCCATCCATAATTGAAGAGATTGTAAATCGCCATATTCTGGAAAATACCTCAGAAGATTTGGGTATTAAAGTAGAGGTTGCCGAACTTCAAAAAGCAGCTGATCAAATGCGTTTAGCTAACCAACTAGATAGTGCTGATGATACTTGGGCTTGGCTGGAAAAACATGGTCTGTCTTTAGAAGAGTTTGAAAAAATTCTTTACAATAGTGTGGTTGCTGGAAAGTTAGCTGTTCATCTGTTTGCAGATAAAGTTGAACAGCACTTTTTTGAACACCAATTAGATTATGCAGCTGTAGTCTTGTATGAAGTTGTCTTGGATGATGAGGACTTAGCGCTGGAACTTTTCTATGCCATTCAGGAAGGAGAAATGAGTTTCCATGATGTTGCTCACAAATATATTCAAGATCAGGAGTTACGACGCTCTAGGGGATACCGAGGAATACTCAGTCGTAAGGACTTGAAGGCAGAAATTTCTGCTGCTGTCTTTGCTGCTAAACCACCACAAGTTCTCAAACCAATTGTCAATTCTCAAGGATTTTACCTGATTTTTGTTGAGGAGATTATTCAACCGCAATTAGATAATAAATTACACATGAAAATTATTTTTGAACTTTTTTCTGAATGGATGAAGCACCAACGTGAACAAGTTGAATTCGTAAACCATGTAGCTTAGAGGATGTTTGAAAAGTAAGGTTATTCACAAACCACACTCTTTCGCCAGACACTTAGTTAAACTGACGTTAATAAAAAATCCTCCCTACATTCGAGTAAGGAGGATTTTTTATGCCTAAAGTTGTACGAACTTATCTCCAGAGCTTCTCTTGAATTTGAGAGATAACTCGTCCAATCAAAAATCCACACATAAAGAGCCAGAAATAGTTAGCCCAATAAGGCATATTTTTTAAAAAAAGAGGTTTACTAGCTTTGAAGCTTACGTTGGGCTTGGGAAATGACTTGACCAACTGCAAAAGCAGCAAGAAAAAGCATAACAAAACCCCCACGAGTAGCTTCAATTTCATTTTCGCTTAGATCACTAATGTAATCTACTTCATTGATATCTCTGATAGAAATGACTGTCATTAGTTACACCTCTTAATTCAAAAAGTCATTAATTATTAACTATGAGTTAACCCAACGATCAAACGCATAGCCTGCTGCTACTCCAAGTAGCACTATACAAACTGGACAACCACCTTTAACTTCGGTGATTTCATTAGCATTCAAATTAATAGCCGAGGATTGAGTATTTAAGTCTTCAATTTTGATAGTAGTCATGTTACAATTCCTCCCCTTATGAATGAATAATTAATTTGCAGAACAGTGTTTTTCAACAATATATATCATCTGACATTTATTTCTACAAAGTCAACAACTACTTAGGTAAATCCAGTTGCAAAATAGTACAATTTTGTCACATTATTAATTTTATATTTACTAGTTTTGTGCCAATTCTAAGTAGAGAATGGTAAGCAATTAGTTTTTTTATTATGAAGAGAAATAATTATCCATTTTGAAACTCTTTTTACATATAGCTTTCTGATTTTAGATTGAGGTAAATTTGATGAGAATTATCAAATGAATCAACTGATATTTTTCTAAAAATTTAAAATATTGTTACCAAATCAGGGACAAAAATGCTACAGTTACATACAATATTTATTGTTAGAGTAAAGGCATCTGAGCTTTTTTAACAAACAACCTATTTTTTGCATAATATTTCTAGAGAGCAAAATAGAGTGCATTATTGATGCACTCTATTTCTCTTAGTTAATTTCTACTCAGTTGTTTTTGAGCTAAATTATGCTCTCTTAGGACTTACGCATAAGTTACAGGAGAATCAAACCGCAGAGGCACACAGAGAAGTCGGAGCGCTGGCTTGCGCCGATATGAACTTCGGTGGACACGAAGGAATGAGACTTAAAGAGGTATTTTGCGTAAGTCCTATTTTTTTCTAGATGACTTACACTTTTTTAAATAACCACCTAATCCGATAGCAAAGACAGAACCAAGAATGGTTGAAGGCTCAGGAACAGGTTCAGATGCAAAATAAACACCACCTACTACCAGAGGCCCATTATCTCCAGGCACAACAGGTCTTATATCTGGTGTGGTAAGAAATTGAACTACAAAACGCTCGTTAAGTGGAATTATTCCTGCTGCAAAATCAATTCGTGGAGCACTAAAACTTTGGGGAATGGATAGAGGTTGGAAGGTAAAATCAGGATCAACATTAATATTGGTAAAAATGTTAGAAATACCAATTTTACCATCCCCATTTACATCGCCCCATGCTAAATCATCATCAAGAGTATCAAACCCAGGCAATAATATAAAAGAAATTGAATCTATAGCCAGTCCTGTATCATTTAGAAAATTTTGCTCTCCAGTAGTATCAGGAACATTCCAGAAAGTTAATTCTCCGGGTTGAAGATTGAATGGAATTCCCACCCCATCCTGGAAGTCTGGATTCAGCTTTGTAATGATTGGTTCGACTAAGATAGCAGCATTTGCTGGAGCTAATGACATCAGACATCCTCCTACCGCACCTGAAATCAATAATCCGATGTTTTTAGCTTTCATAAGTTTTGGTAATCTAGCTCTATGTTTGTTTTTACCATTATCTTTTGTGTGTATTTACCCAAAAATATAAAATAAATAAAATTTTAATAATTTATCTTATGGGACAAAACTGAAACTTTTATATCCCAAAATATGACAAGTAGCAGCTTATGCAAGCTTTCTGTTTGTTAGATTAATTAAAACCTCTGCTAAATAACAAAAAATTAAGCTAAGGTTGTCTTTAGGTTAATTTTTTATTTTTAAAATAGAGTAGAGAAAAAACATAAAAAATCAACCCGAAATAAAGCTTGAGTTGATAGATAATAAATACTCAATTTCCAGCATCAGACAATTTGTTCTTAGCAATTAATCAACTTTCACTTCTCACAACCCCAGCTTCCTGTTCAATGCAGTCTAGCGCCTTCTTTGCTCTAAAAATAAGTCGCAAATAGGCTAACTGACTATTCCAAGCAGAACGAGGTAACAATGATTCTTGAGAGTTTGTAAAAGTTGTATTTTCTTCAGAAAGAGAATCAGTGGAAATATTATTCATAAAAATGTTTAATTGCTGGGACTAACCAAAAGATGGACTAACTCTGATTCTGCTTCCCACGATTGTGGCCATTGAATGCGATCGCTAGTAAAATGAAGTGGATCGTTTTCTGGCCAAGGGGCATTTATTGGTTCTTCAACTAGCCCAAACTCCCCATTGTCAAAAGGGCTTCCTTCCGCCTGACGCTGGAGAAACACTCGCTCCCGAATACCACCTTTTTCCTGAGTCAGGGCGCGATGATGACAGTAAGGATTGTTACCTCTCTTATCAAAGAAAACATGAGCAGTCCAACTGCAACCACCACGACAAAGTTCAGCAAATTCGCAAGACTTACAGAAACCCCACAAATGTTCTGTTCCTTTGGGAGTATCAGCCCCCAAATTAAAGCGTAGTTCTTCCGTTTCTTCAATAATTGTTCGCAGTGAATAATCACGGATGTTGCCGCCAGTATAGGCTGTTGTAGGTAGTGAGGGACAACCTTTTATCGCACCATCGGCTTCAATGCCTAAAGCAGACAATCCAGCACTACATCCTTGCCAGAACGACCAAGCATCTCCTCCCCGCAACAGTCGTTCATAGGGACCGTAATAACCGATATTATTTCCCGGTTGAACTTGCACTCCTTCCCGCTTTGCCTGTTGAGCAACACGAGCAATCATCGGATATACATCGAGTAATTCATAAGGTTGTAGCAGAATTTCACTATTATCTGCTGCATTTCCCATCGGTACAGTCAACTGAATTTGCCAAGCGAATACTCCAGCATCGCGGAGATGCTCGTAAATACAAGGAAATTCTGGTGCAGAGAGACGATTAATTTGAGTATTGCAGCCAAAGCGTATATCTGCTTCCTTGAGATTGCTCATGGTCTTAAACGCCCATTGCCAAGAGCCTTGTCTACCACGTAAACGGTCGTGAGTTGCTTCTAAACCATCAACTGATACAGATACCACGCTAATTCCAGCTTCCTTCATCCGGCGGGCTGTGTCTAAGGTGATACCATAACCCCCTGTAGTCATACCACATAACATCCCAGCTTTGGTAATTGCTTGGGCAATTTCCAGCCAGTCAGGACGTAGAAAAGCTTCACCACCAATTATGGTTACTTCTGTAATTCCCACTTCCGCCATTTGTTTGACTAAATCAAGGGCTTCTGCTGTGGAAAGTTCTTGTGTCCTTGTATGCCCAGCACGAGAGCCGCAGTGTTGACAGGCTAGATTACACTTAAGTGTAATTTCCCAAACTGCATAACTAATTCGCCGATAAGCCATAAAAATAGCCTCAATTCATTTTTCTAGAAAGGGACGAACAAATCCCCATCCGTCCCTAGAAATTTAATCTTTCCTAGTTGCAATAGAGGTTCCTTAAACTATGTCATCTACCCGAATAACTCCATACAACAATTGGTAGGGTGGCCATACAGCTCCATATAATGGTTGGATTTTGGGCTTACCAGTTAATCCACCAAAAACTGCTGCCAATTCTTTTTCACTTAAATCCTTGAGTTCAGCTTCACCATTTGCAGACTCCAGCAATTGAGCAGTATATTCTTCATACTCTTCTAGAGTGAAATCGTAGCCAGCAGCTTTAACTATTTGACTACATTCTTCCTTGCTATTAACGCCTTGAATTTGATTACGAAAGGCTTCATCATTTGCTAGCTTTTCGTAAAAAGCTTTCACATGTTCTAGAGACATAATCTTCTACTCCTGAAATTACTTAAGAGTTGGTAATTCTGTTGGAATATTGAACCAATTCATTAGATATATAGGACTCATATTTGATTTCTGAAAAACTCAGTACAACTAATACCAATTTAATGTGAAGTTGCACATATCTTGATCCCCCTAAATCCCCCTTAAAAAGGGGGACTTTGAATTCCCCCCTTTTTAAGGGGGGCTAGGGGGGATCGAATTCTATGCAGCTTCATAAAGAATTGATATAAGAAGCCTT
>NZ_JAWJTF010000412.1:0-1454 GCF_048836525.1 Nostoc sp. CALU 546 | reverse complement strand
CAGTTTCAGTAAATCGCAAAGTTTTTTCCAAGAGAGCGATCGCCAATATTTTGTAACTTGAGATACATTTTCTGCGAAACTATCTTAACCCGTAGGCTGGGATAAATTACTTTTACTTATAGTTAAGCAACTTTTAACGATTGCTAACCCGATGGAATATAAATACCTTTAACACTTCCATATTTGCGCTCAACAACTTGACGTAGAAAAGCTAACATTTGTTTAAGACAGAAAAGGTTACGATAAATTAATCGCCTACCCTTTCGTTTTCGACTAATCTTAAACCAAAGAAGATAAACCCAAATATTGACTAACACAAAAGAAATACCAACATATAATAATCTCAATACGGGCTTCTTATTATTTGTTCTGATTCGACATAGATTTTTTAATCTATAACTGCTTTCAATTCCAAATCTTTTTCGATAATCTTGATGAATGTAAGATAGGTTTATTTTCGACTTATAAACAACATAAGCAAAGTATTCAATACCATGTTGTTTTCTTGTCCCTTTTTTGTATTTGCAGATAATCCATAAGCTAAAGGTAACATTATTATCTTTCTCTTCACCCATTGTGTAAGTAGTTTTATAACTACTTCTGCCTTTAAGAAATTGATTTACACCACCCTTTTTTCCTCTTCTAATCGCTGGCATTATAAAGGGAATATCCAAGGCTTGCAACCACCTGATTACAGCGATACTAAAAAATCCTCTATCCAAATACAGTGTTTTTACATTTACTTTAATAGTCTCAAGTTCAGCTAATAAGTAGGTGATAATGGCAACATTTGTATCTAACCAACGTACTCCTCTAATCGCCAGTGTAATCCGTTTCCCCTTGGTTAATATATATAAAGTTGCATAGGCATAAAAAGAACAAGTTCCTGACTTAGCCTGACTTCTATAAATATAAGGGTCTTCATCACTATCAGGTTTCCCATAGTAAGGAATTAAATTTAAATCAATGGCAATTTTATGATATGCATTTTTAATACGATGAGGAATTCTACTTTTGAGAGCTAAATTGATTTGATTTTCTAGCTGCTCAAAATTATTGATTTTATCTAAGTGATACCTGATATCGCTACCACATGGACTACTATTTAAAACTTTTGTTGTATTCTCAATACTATCTCCACTACTTGCTGCTCTCACTAATATTTCAAATAGAGTTTTCTGATCGCAAACTCCTTGGGTCTCAATAGAAATATTTTCACTTAAACAATCCAGAACTTCGTCAAGGGTTTCTGAATCAGTTAGTGCAAGCTGTTTTGGTAAAGTCGTCAATGGTCATTATTTGGGTGGATGTACATTCTTGATAATTTCAGTTTTTGAACCTCTTTTATTGAATATAAGTTTTAATTATAAAATAGGTATTATTTAGAACTAACTTCTACTGAGTGTCTACTTAGCGATCGCTCTTTAGCAAAACTTTGCGATTTACTGAGTTTG
>NZ_JAWJTF010000034.1:35236-78521 GCF_048836525.1 Nostoc sp. CALU 546 | reverse complement strand
GGCGTTCGGCGTGGCGTTCGGTGTGGCGGTGCTGCGTCCAGAAATCTGGCTTATTGGCTCACCTTTAAACTTGCGAACTATTCAAAACAGTAGTTGGCTACTCCCCCGCATTACTCCGCTTCCCCTTCCTAATCTTGTCTGGCGCTTGCAAAATTGGTTGCAAGATGATTGGGAAAAAGGTTTACATAATACCAATGAACTACTGGCATATACCCTACAATTTATTCCCGTTGTCCAAGCAGTCAATAAGGTACTTGCCAAAATCCCTTCAGACCAAATTATTTGGACTGTCTCTCGACTGGCGGCAAATCCCTTTGATTGGAATATAGTACATTTTGCCTCAGCTTCTCTAGATGAAACCCTAAAATCAACGTTTATCAAAGATTTCTTATCCTACCCCTGGTTCTTTTTCTTGCCTCGTTCTTGGCGAGAAGGTTTACAGGCTCGTTTTAATACAGACACTCGCTTAGATACTCCTGCCCGTGCCGCTTCTGCTGGCTTCTGGCATCTGCATGAATATGAGCCAGCCAAAGCAATGGAGGCTTTTACAGTAGTGCGTTCTCTACTTTACGGTGAGGAAATGTATACCCTTGCCCAAACTTTAGCGGCGTTTGATAAAGCTCAAAAACCAGCCTCTATTGCAGCTATTCAAGTTCCTCCTTTTCCCCAGGAACCGCTTTTACGTCCAATTACCTGGAAAGTCCTTAATAATCTGCGTCGAGTTGTTGAGGATGTGCAGTTTGTTAATCGCAGCGTCTCACGTTCAGCAAGGTCTTTAGCTCTCAATCGAGCATTAGGCGAACTGACAAACATCCTAAATCAAGCCAACACCTTGCCGCAAGCAGAGCAAGGGTTAATCATAGATATCGCTGAAACTTGGAAAGAAAGCCTTTTACAAATCGCTGGTGAAGTGGGAGAGATTTCCATCACCAAGCCTGTGGTTAATCCTTATGTTGTAGGCGACCCCGTTCAAGGTCATCTCTTTATTGGGCGAGAAGATATCATCAGACAGTTAGAAGAACTCTGGGTGATGGGTAATCAACTCCAGTCTATAGTTCTCTACGGTCATAGGCGCATGGGCAAAACTTCTATTCTGGTTAACGCTGCTAATTGTCTAGGCTCGCAAATACAGCTAGCTTATGTTAACTTGCTACGTTTGGGAGATAGCCCCCAAGGTGTGGGTGAAGTACTAATGGCAATTTGTGATGAAATTTCTCAAACTGTAAAACTTCCACCACCAACTGACGCTGATTTGCTTAATCTTCCCTACCGGACTTTTGAACGTTATTTGAAACAGGTTGAAGCAAAGCTAGACGGTGGGTTAATCATCGCCTTAGACGAATTCGAGAAAATTGAAGATTTAATAGAAGCGGGAAAAATCCCTATCGATTTTATGGGTTTTCTGCGCGGTTTGGTGCAAATGAGTTCTAAAATCGCCTTTGCCTTTGCTGGTTTGCACACTTTAGAAGAAATGACAGCAGATTATTTTCAACCCTTCTTTGCCAGCGTCATTCCTATTCATGTAGGCTTTCAAGAACGTGCAGCTACTCGCCAAATTCTTGCTAACCCAGATAATGAAGACTTCCTCCTCGACTACATCCCGGAAGCTTTAGATGAAATTTATGCTTTGACACACGGCCAACCATATTTAGTGCAACTACTGGGTTTTCAGCTAGTGCGTGGCTACAATGACTTTGTTTTTGAGCAAGGGCGATCGCGTGACCCAGTTTTCACTGTAGAAGATGTGGAAGCAGTTATCAATGACCCTGAGTTTTTCAAGCGAGGACGCTACTATTTTGATGGGGTTTGGGGTCAGGCGGCGCGGGGTGCTGAGGGTCAACAAGCAATTGTACAAGTGCTTGCACCTCACCCAGAAGGGCTAAGTCTGGATGCTTTAGCTCAGTCTACAGGTATGAATGACGCTGATTTACAGGAAGCGCTGAATACTCTGAAGCGTCATGATGTCGTTGAGGAAACTCAGGAAAGCTGGCGGATTATGGTAGAACTTTTTCGCCGTTGGGTTTTGCAGCAGTAGAGTACGAGCGATCGCATTTGTTATTTCGGAGTTCGCATTTGTTATTTTGGGGTTCGCATTTGCTATTTCAGCGATCGCATTTGTTACTTCGGCGATCGCATTTGTTATTTCGGAGTTCGCATTTGTTATTTTGGGGTTCGCATTTGCTACTTCTGCGATCGCATTTGTTATTTCGGAGTTCGCATTTGTTATTTTGGCGATCGCATTTGTTATTTTGGCGATCGCATTTGTTACTTCGGCGATCGCATTTGCTATTCTAAACGCTTATCTCCTCAAACTACGAGGATCAAGTGCATCTCTCAGCCCATCACCGAGTAAGTTGAATGCCAGCACTGTGAGAATAATCAGCACAGCCGGCGGCCAGATTAACCAAGGTTGCAATACCAAAATGGAAGCATTGCTAGCCAGAGAAAGCATATTTCCCCAAGATGGGTCTGGTTGCTGAATGCCCAAGCCGATGAGACTCAATATCGCCTCTGCACCAATAAAGCTGGGAATTGCAAGAGTCGCAGAGATAACTACATAACTAGCTGTTTGCGGCAAAACGTGGCGGAGGATGATATAAAGTGGGTTCGCACCCATTGCCCGCGCTGCTTGGACAAATTCTCGCTCTTTAAGTGATAATACCTGTCCGCGAATGACCCGTGCTAAACCAGCCCAGCTAATAACCGAAGTAATCACCACAATTAGCAAAAAGCGCTGGGTACTACTTAAACCCGCTGGTAAGACTGCGCCCAATGTCACCAAAAGATAAATACTAGGGAAAGTCATTAGCACTTCTGCCAAGCGCATAATCAGGCTATCAGTTACACCGCCGAAATAGCCAGAAATTCCCCCGATGAGCAAACCAAGGGGATAGGTAATGATAATGCCAAAAATCCCGATAAACATACTGATGCGACCGCCATGCAGGAGGCGACTGAATTGGTCACGCCCTTGGTCATCAGTGCCCAATATGTTGACTTTTGTGCCACTTGTTGTCCCAAATAAATGCCAATTTAAGGGGATACCAGGAAAGATCGTGACTTCATCCCACTTCGGCGGTAATGGCAAACTCATCTGTAACAATCGGTATTCTGGCCCGGAGACAAATAGACGCAGAGGTGATGGATTTTTGAAGTCTACAATGAGTTTGCGATCGCCTGTTTCTAAATTAGTATCTCCCTGAGTCGTCGGAAAAACATGGGGCCCGATAAACTGCCCTGACTGAGAAACCCAGTGGATCTTAGTTGGTGGTAGCAGTGAACCATTAGGCTGTGAAGCATAGGGGTCATAAGGAGCTACGAAATCAGCTGCAATTACTGCTATGTAAAAAATTAACAGCAAAATTGCCCCAAATCGTGCCAAAGGATTTTTCTTCAGTCGTCGCCACCAATCCATAGTAGTTAGGAGTTATAAGTTATGAGTTATGAGTTATTAAAGTTTTATCTTAGTTCATAACTCATCATTAATAATTTTCAACTCCCAACTCTTGTACAGACGCGATTAATCGCGTCTCTCCTAACTCTTAACTGCTAACTTCTCCAAATACCTCTGCTGTTCTTCCTGTTGTTTTTCATGTTCCACAACAAACACGTTTGAGTAGAGATTAGCGAGAATTTGTTTTCCCTGCTGTGTCAGTGATAGGTAATGCAGTCCCTCTTGGATATACGGATAGACGCCATTCCAGTAAAACTTAGCGTAGTTATTACGTAAATCGGCAGGAGTTTTATAGCCCAAAACTTTATTTACACCAGTTTCTTCAAATTCGTAAAATAAAGACGTAATTTTCTTTAGGTAACGTGGGTCACTTAGTTGACCAATCAAATCAGCAGCCCGGACTAATCCTGCAAAGCACTTTGTATCTTGATGATCTTCTGCCGCAGGCACGGGAAATCGAGTTAATTCAATATTGCTCTTAATTGCCTCAGCATCTATTAACTTGTGACCTCCAAAACGCTCATCAATAAAGAGCTTGGCTCTATCAACATGATACGGCGTCAGACTGGCATCAGAAGCGCCAGGAGCTACAGAAATCATTTTGCCATTTTTACCTGTGGCATATAAGCCTGCTGCTTCTCGGTCTTGTCGGCAAACTCCCTTAACGTAGCCAATATCATGACTCACTAAAGAAATGATACAATGTAACCAATCTTCACTGGAAACGCCGCCTTCCCTAATGTGTTTGCCACGTAAGATTTCTTGCCCTACTAGGGTGACAAGGACAGTGTGTTCAACATTGTGGTAAAGGGCGTCGCTATTGGCGATATTTTCCAAAGCCATGTTACCAGCCCAGGCGATAATGTCTTGATAATCATTTTTGAAGCAGCCATAAGTGCGACGGTAACCATCTCGAATTTCATTTACAAAGGCATCAATTAAAATTTCAGTGGCATTGAACATATCTGGTTACTCTGGTAAATACCAATTATTTATTGATTTGATTGATTTAAAAATTCCATAATCAGGGCCACCCTTACTGGAATTTAGAGCAATGGAGTTTGCTCCTTTGTAACTCACGTGTAGCTGTGGACGCTAGCTTAACCTATACCTGGATTACATGGTAATAGATGACTTTCTGGCAACACAAAGGCTGTAGAGTAATTATGGGTTGCGTATAAAAAATAATCTTCTCGTGTAGAAAAGCACATAAATATTTTAGATTTTAATTAGATAAATCTAGATTCGCTTTATCAGTTTTTCATATCTAAGCCTTGGTTGGCGGTGATCTAAATACATCTAGTGTGTGACCTAGAGTAGCTTAATCTACATAAAATTTTGAAGCTTTTTTTGTTAGTAATTACTCTTAGTAGAATCGTAGTATTCTATACAATTGCATCTGAAAGAGTTTACTATTAAATGCCTCATAGTTGATAGAAGTAAATAAACTTCAAGTTTTCTTAAGAAAAAACCAAGATTGATATGCATAGACAGAGTGGAGGTGGAACTGTGAGTGATAAAAATGTTTCATGTGAAAACCGCCCATAATTGGCGGTTTCACAACTACCACCCTGCTGAGACTGGTGATAGTACCAGTAAAATTTAGCTACATCGACAACTTCCAAACTTAGATTATGTATGGATGACTGCGCTATGGCTTTGGTAAAGAACCACCGCACCCATAATAAAAAATATCTCGTGGAGTTAATTATGCGTTACCTGAAATCCTTGTAGAGACGTAGCAGTGCTAAGTCTCTACATTCTTTTTTACCAGATGTCTATTACAGTAAACTTCCAAATTTAAGTGTTTTAGACAAATTGAATATCGCTCAGGCTATAGTTATTGGCGAGGATTGTGATCACATCAAAACGAGGTAAAATCACAGAAGAGTCAGTGCTGTTTTCTGTTGTATCTAACGAAACACCAAGACTCAAGGAATTTTTAGAGCCATTGTTTTTAATAATCTCGTTAACAGTCGACTCTAACTGAGGGTCGTTTATGTCTTCACTGCTCAATGTATCGTTCGTGATTGACCCAAATGGAGAGCCAATAGCAATGTAGTTGCTACCAAAAATATAGTTTTCAAGTTTTTTCAGTTGGATTTTATCTTGTCCTGTCTGAAAATCTCCGATAAAAGCAAAGTCATTAAGACCGAAAAATCCTCCACCTCCCACATAGTAAGGATTTTTTTCATCTCCAATCACAAATGTGTCTGGATCTGCACCACCTGTTAGGATATCTATCTCCTTTATCCCTGGTTGAACACTTGCAGTATCAACACCAACTAAAGTATCTTTACCATCAAGACCTGAGAGTTGGTCATTACCCTTTCCACCTTCGAGCAAGTTATTGGCTAAATTACCGATAATGGTGTCATTTTGTGAAGTGCCAGTGACGTTGACAAAGTTCTGAACTTTAAAAGTCAAAGTACCCAATCCTGGAACACCATTGACAATCAGACTATTGGTTGACAGGTTGACATTCAATGATGTTGTTGCTGTGCCTATAGAACCATCAATAGCATTGGCTTGTCCTTTTGCCCCAATGATAGTTTCTATCTCTAATAGCTGATCTTTACCAGATATACCCTCCTTATTCACGATACCAACGGCTTCGAGGCTAATAGCATTACCCAATCCGCTATAGTCAGCCGTATCAATTCCGATACCTCCGTCTATGAGGTCATTACCAGTTCCTCCAATTAAGATGTCATCACCGCTACCACCTTCTACAATATCGTTCCCATCTCCAAGGCGAGAGGCAAAGATAACACCTTTGCTGCCTCCACCAATCACATCATTACCATCACCACCGCGTACAGTATCATTGCCATTACCTCCCAAGATTTCATCATTGCCCTTTTCACCTTCGAGCAAATTATTGGCTGAATCACCGATAATGGTGTCATTTTGTGAAGTGCCAGTGACGTTGACAAAGTTCTGAACTTTAAAAGTCAAAGTACCCAATCCTGGAACACCATTGACAATCAGACTATTGGTTGACAGGTTGACATTCAATGATGTTGTTGCTGTGCCTATAGAACCATCAATAGCATTGGCTTGTCCTTTTGCCCCAATGATAGTTTCTATCTCTAATAGCTGATCTTTACCAGATTTACCTTTGTTGACAACACCAGCAGCTTCTAGAGTCACAGCCTGACCTAATTCGCTGTAGTCAGCTGTATCTGTTTCAGATCCTCCTACAAGTGTGTCATTGCCGATGCTACCGATAATGCGATCATTTCCCGCAAGACCAAGCACAATATCATCCAAAGAAGTACCAGTTAGGACATCATCAAAGCGAGTACCAACAATTAACATATATTAATGATGCTGAAGTTTTTATGACTTTAGCAGAAGTAGGTTATTGAATAAGCTTAGAGCGGGTTAAGGGTTATAAAATTGTTTACTTAAATGTCTATTCCCTCATTTTTTGACATCTAGTTTAATTAGCAGAAATAATTTATTGAATAAGTTTATATTGGGTTAAGAATTATAAAATTATTTATTAAATTGTCCGTTCACTCATTTTTTGACATCTAATTGAATAAGTTTGGGGTTCGGATGCCGGAGGAGAGTGAGTATCCCACGGTTTTTCCTTTTTCGATTGAGCAGACCTAGACATAGGAGTGGAAACCCTTGTAGAAAACTTAAATGTAAGGTTTCTACAAGAGTTTCAGGTAACGCATCATTATTTTCTGGTGACGCCTATTCTAGATGAGGATTTTTACGGACTGTAGAGGATTGCGTAGGCGTAGCCTGCCGTAGACATCGCTGTTATATTGCTTCACATCTAGATGGATAGACAGGTGAACCGAAAGGTTCTACAATCTGACTGATTGCGGTAAATTTACCTATTGTCCAATCCACATAAGCATAGTAAAGATTTTCTAGTGATTCCGTTTGATTGCGGAAGCACTAAATTAATATAGGAAAGTCTTGAGTAAGGGGCGGCAAACAAATGGATGTAAAGCTGATTCTAGCTGGATTAACGGTTATCTTCACGCTTTCGTGCTTATTTTTTGGTACGAAAAATGGATTTTATGATTCAGATAACTATCACGGCAATGGCTCCGCACATTGAGATAAATCTGTAGGCGCTTGGGTGACTTCCCAAAGGGAGAGTTGGCTGAAAGCGCTCAAAACTTGCAAAGGGAAAATACACAGAGGCAAACTCCTTGAGTTCCTAGTTTGACGGCTTCTCGTTAGCCCACCTTTCCGAACCAGTGCGGGTTCGGTGGAGGCGTCCTCCCCAATCAAAAATCTGTATTCTCAGGGTGTAGGGGCGCACGATAAAACTTACCCCTAAGTCACAAAACCAAAATTTGTGTATGTAACTTTTGGCTTTTGGGATATGTCCATGATGATGAGGTTTGAGGGGAGGAGAGCATGAGGGATAATCTGTCGGCATCCTCTCGCGTAGATGCTGCGGAAGCGGGTAGTGAATTAGAATGTTTCCCCTATAGTGTCCAGCATGACAATGAGGGCGTGTGTTTATTGGTGAAAATGGGCCCACACCGCATTCTGTTGGATTGTGGTTTGGAAGATATTTCATCGCTGGCTAAGGGGCTTAATAAGTCAGTACGTGGAGCTAATTCGCCCTTACCAGCGGATTTAGTTTTGATTAGTCATGCCCACCCAGATCACTCTAGAGGCTTACTGGCACTGCATAAAGCTTTTCCCAAGTTACCTATTTATGGTAGTGAGGTGACTAGCAAGTTACTGCCGTTGAATTGGCTAGACCAAGATCCTCAAGAAATTTCCCAATTTTGTCATGCCTTGCCGTTGCGATCGCCTGTAGAATTCCAAGAAGGTTTGGTGGCAGAATTATTTCCCGCAGGGCATCTACCAGGGGCAGTGGCAATTCTACTTACCTACACCACTCAGCAGCGTATTTACAAGCTACTCTATACAGGGGACTTTTTCCTGTCCAACTCCCGCCTGGTAGAAGGTTTGCGTTTAGAGGAACTGCGGGGCTTAGACTTGGATGTGCTAATCATTGAAGGTAGTTATGGCACATCCCGTCATCCTCACCGTCGTAACCAAGAAAATCAACTAGCAGAGCGAATTAATCGGGCGATCGCTGATCATTGTTCTGTAATCCTTCCTACTCCTGCTTTAGGATTGGGTCAAGAACTATTAATGCTCTTGCGATCGCATCACCATTTCACCGGACGAGATTTAGATATCTGGGTAGATGGTGCTGTTGCGACTGGGTGTGATGCCTACCTAGAACTGCTACCCCACCTTCCCCCATCGGTGCAGAACTTCGCCCGCCATCAACCTTTGTTTTGGGATGAACGGGTACGTCCCCGCGTGCGTCGTTTACAACCGGAACATCGTTCCACTGTGGGCAAGTCACCTTGTATAGTCCTCACTGACTCTACATCTGATTTAGGTGAACATTGCCAACTAGACACCGGCCCTTGGCTGATCCTGTTACCAGAAAAAATTGATATAAAAGTTAACAAAGAATATTTAGCACCCACCACCGTCGAAACCTATCTTTTAGCTCAACATAGTGATGGCCCTGGTACTACGCAGCTAATTCATAACTTGCGACCCCAGCACGTGATTTTTGTCCACGGTTCTCCTGCTTATTTAGCAGACCTGACTAGCTTAGAAGAGTTGCAAAACCGTTACCATGTACATTCACCAGCAGCTAACACTTTAGTAGAATTGCTGATTGGCGATACATTTTTGCAACCGGCAGCGCCAGAAACTAACTACGAAGGCGAACTGACGGAGTTGGGAACAGTAATCACAATCACCCTACCTGATGTGATTACTGCTGATCCGCGTTGGCGGCAATTTGCTGATACTGGGTTAATCGAAGCTCGTTGGCAAGGGGAAGAACTAGTATTAAGGGGATTGTCTCAACGAGAACTACTCAGCCAAAACAGCGATCGCTATACATGGACAGATGTAGACTGTTGTGGTACTTGCCGACACCAAAGAGGGCAGCGGTGTTGGAACCCAGCTTCCCCGCTGTTTAACTTCAAGGTAACTCTTGAAGGTTACTGTCCTGCCTTTGAACGTTTATCTAGTCCTGAGTCCTGAGTTCTGAGTTCTGAGTTAGGATTTATTACTCAGCACTCGACCCTCAGCACTCAGCACTGATTAATTATTCTGGATTCGAGTCAGTGTAGCGGTTATGAATGCGTTCAGCTTCGGGACAATCTTCAGTCATCAAAGGTTCCACATTCCCGCGTGGTACTGAAGCCAATTTTTGCGTTACAGCACCAATGCTCTCGAGGCGAACCATTTCTTCCCAAGAACAAACTTCGTCTTCTTCTTCTGTTTCATAGCGTAGGGTCACTAAATCTCCCTCTATGTCTATGATGCGGGCGCGTTCAATCCAGCGTTGCTGGTCCCGCAAGAAAACACATACCTCGCGCCCATCGCAACACAGTTGATAAATCTTGCGGTGTAGCATGTATTGTTTCTGCCTTTTTAAACAACGTAGTTAAACCTGTCAAAATCTGGGTTCTACCCCATTACATTACACCTTTAAGAGGTTAATTTCACTGTTGAGAACAACAAGTAGAGTTTATGACCTAATCCCAAGACTTGCTTGTAGTTGTCAAAATATCGGGAAATCTTTGGTCATCAATCAATGGTTGTTCTCCCAATGAACTTAATCTCCCTTTGGCTGATTTTAGGGAATGTCTGCTTCATAGAAGTCAAACAATTCGGCACCTGTCCTAACCAGGTTCATATTTGTTGGTGAGTCATTCCTACCATTATGTAATAAAGAATACTCCAAAACAATCGTTGATTGCGGTTGTTTAATTTGCCTACTTTTAGTCATTGGCATTACTGGGAAGTCCGGGGACTTGGTTTTACTTTTACCCACTTGTATCTGATCTTAACTCATTCTCTTGCTGACCTTGATGCTTTTCAACAACAACACTCAAAGAGTTTTGAGTTTTTAAGATTTTTGCCCGATTATAACTAAGAAAAAGGCAACGGAGTCGGAGGAAAGGCAGATAGACAAATGGAGATAAGGGGCAGAGGGTAAGTACTCTGAGAAGATTCCCCTCTGTTTCTTTTGTGGGAGTATCAGCAAGATTTATCAAGAAAGGCAGTTCTTGCTGCAATACGGTTCGGTTAAGGTTTTTTAATGAAAATTCTAGATCCAAAGACGCGATAAATCGCCGTCTCTACAAGGATTAATCTTTCGTCTTGATGGCGATTTATCGCGTCTCTTGCCTGGAACCCTATTGCGTCCTGCCTTCTGCCGACGCTCGCGGACTCGCTACTGCTGCGCTATTCTGTCTCCTGCCTCCTGCCTCTTTCAACCGATAGAGGAAATTCCATCAGCACGCTCGACGAAGACGCTTCTCGTTTAATTTGACCTGCGCGAACTGCATTATATAGGGCTGCAAGGAAAGGCAAATCCTCTGACTGATAGCATTTAGTAGACAGTACTTGCTGGAGTAAACCCTCAGATTCAACACTAAGATATCCAGTTTCAAAAGCAGATTCAATGAGTGTGCGAATCATCTTGATTAGGGCAGAGTAAACAATTTGTTACGTCAAGTGTGGAACATTTTCCTCTGGTACTAGTTGATATGGAACATGAATATCATGTGATTATAATTACAAGTAATTAGTGATTTTTATCACAAGAATGGTTAAAAATAGAACTTTGTCTGCGTTTATTTATATATTCACTAGTATAAATATTTGCAAACTATCTCAACATTAATACAAGAAAGTCACATGATTTAAGAATATTAAAATTGAAGAAGAATTCAGAAGTCAGAATTCAGAATAAAGACGCGACGCTCGCAGACTCGCTACCGCTCCGCTATCGTTCGCGTAGCGTGTCGTAGACAAGACTCGCTTTCCGCTACGCTATCCGCCAGTCATACAGAAAACATAGCTGAATTCTGACTCCTGAATTCTGTTCGATAAAAATTTTTAGAAATGATCAAGCAAAAAACTGCCGGAAGTCTTCATCGTTTTTACTTAATTGCGTCCAGTCTAAATTTAAGCCTTGGAATTTTTGCACTAAGCGATCGCAAGCCGGACGTTCGGTAGCGTAATGCCCAGCATCGATTAAAATGAGATTGCGATCGCGGCTTTCTTGAAACTGATGGAATTTACAGTCAGAAGTCAGATAAGCTTGAGCGCCAGTTTTGACGACGGCTGAAATGTAACTAGCTCCCGAACCACCCAAAACGGCAACTCGTGAAATTGTTTGCTGTAAATCAGCGGTTGGAGAAAAAATCAAATTAGGTGGAGCAAGTCTGGTTTGAATGGCTGCGAGTAGTTCCTGTAATGTCAGAAATGGCTCTAGCAAACCAACACGGCCATATCCTAATCCTCCTTGTGTAGGTACTATGGGAGTAACTTCTTTGAGTTCTAAAATCTGAGCCAAAACGTCAGCCGTACCATCCTGCACTTGGTCGAAATTCGTGTGAGCAGTGTAAATACCAATATTGTGGGTAAAGGCTAACCGTACCATTTCTGCGATCGCTTCACCAGTGCGTAAAGATTTGAGAGGATTGAAAATCAAGGGGTGATGGGCAAATATCAGATTAGCATTAAGAGCGATCGCTTCTTGCATTACCGCTAAAGTCGGTGTTAAACAGACCAAAACCCGTGCTTTTTCCTGCAAAACTCCCGGCTCAATCTGCCAGCCACAATTATCCCAACTTTCACACCAAGCTGGATTTGCCCATGCTTCAAACCAAGTAATTAAATCAGCAATTTTCATATTATAGTTATTCAGCAATTTTGAATTGCTAATCAATGTCTCTGTGGTTGAATGTTTAATTTTAATGCTAATTGCTGGCGCATTTCTTGGAAAGGTTTGTTCCATACAGGACTAGCATTCCAATTCCATGCTGCTACTGGAATAAGTTGTTCTTTTGCTAAATAAGTTAGCAGACGATATTCATCTTCTGGTTCACGAGAAAAGGTAAAGGGGTTACGGTAGCCTGTTTCACACAGTTTATAAGATATTACTTGATCATGATTAATACGTTGTAAAAGTTCCTTACCTTTAGCGAGTAAATAATCAAAAAAAACCAGACTAAAAGGTTCTATATGTGAGCGTTTTTGTGGTTCTTTTTTTACCCATCTTGCCCAATCAAATCCATACATAAAATCATGAACATAACGAAACCGCATTTCCGTTTTATTCCCGAACATTTCCGTCAAACAAACCATCTTTTCACCAAAAACTTTTAAGAATGGAACAGCGCCCTCTTCTGCGGTTAAAGCCTGTCTAAGCATACTACTTACCAGAAAATCAAAATCCCAGAAGATGTTTTCTGGGAAGTTTTGCAACTGAGTACAGACTATGCTTTCGAGAGTTTCTTGAAGGGTTGTAAGAATTTGAATGTCGGTGTTTTGTTCAGTAATCAAATTTCCCAATTCTGCAAAATTAGTAATTAATGTCTTGTGCGGATTAAGTGACAATAAGTTAACAGAATGCTGGGCAAGAATTTCATCAAGAAATTGAAAATTAGGATTTGGTTTTAGTTCTTTTTTCATATTAATTGAAGTTGCCCAGACAGCTTACACTAAAATATTAGTGTATATTAAAATAAATATATTATTAAATAATCATAAATAAACTTAATTTTTAAATTAACAAATTGACATATATTACTTGGTATGTATCTGGTTTAATTTTTATGAATCAAGCTATTACGGCAAGAATTATGTAATAAATATTGCCGCATAGATCATAATATTATACCATACTGATTCGCAGTATAAACAGAGTATTTAAACTCTATAAAATGACACTTCAAATCAACGAGAATTGAGAAGTATCTATCCAGAAATGTGAACAACCAATTCTCTTGAATGACTGCGTTGGCGGTGTTCCCAAATATAAATTCCCTGCCAAGTTCCCAGTACAAGATGACCTCGATTAATGGGAATATGTTCAGAAGTGTGGGTGAGTGCGGTACGGATGTGTGCTGGCATATCATCGGGGCCTTCTGCATTATGGATATATTTGCCTGATTCTGGAACAAGTTTTGCCATAAAATCAGCTAGATCCACAAGAACATCAGGATCGGCATTTTCTTGGATAACTAAACTGGCTGAAGTGTGGCGTAAAAATAAAGTACAAAGACCAATATCAACACCTGATTCTGCAACTATGGATTCAATTTTGGCAGTGATATTGTAAAAAGATTTACCAGTAGTAGAAATTCTCAGTAACTTTTGGTAGTGGCTCATTTAAAACAGTAATTATTGATGACAGTAAAATCTAATTAGCAGTTCAATCTGCTTGATTTGGTTGTTGTTCTCTCGTTGGTTGATCGCTTGACTTAGTATGTCTTCTTCTAAAGAGGCTTAACACCGCATTTACAGACTCTTTTATGACATCGGGGATGATAGGCGTATTAGGTAGATTGTGAGATAAAGCTGTAATGTTATCTATGTTTGGCTCTGGTAGTTGTACACTCTTTTTAGAAGATGTTGTATCATCTTGGTTGGTATTCATAATTTTTGTAGTTCAGGAATGAAATAAACTGTTACTTGATGTAACAAAGAAACCACAGCAATTCCAGCGGTAACACCAGTAGCATATTTCAAGGCAAGGGATATATCATCTACTTGCTTCTGGTTATTATTATAAGTCTCTCTGAAGTCAGCTAACATCTGTAAATTATATTCTTGAGGTGTAAACGTCAAATAATCCTCTGGAAATTTTAGTTTTCCTTCATTTTCTTCGCTTTTTTCGAGATTGGGGCTGACAAAAAACTTACGTGGTAATAAAGCCCAGATTAGTAGCAGAAAATTGATGGAGAATAACAATATTTCTAACGCACTGAAGATACTAAATATAGTAATCAATCTGGATATTGTTAGAAAACTTAGTATGGCGCTGTTTGTCACAAATAGAATGTTCATTTGGGTGATTAAAATCTGCCGTTCTTCTTTTTGCCTTTCAATCACTCGACGTACATCTTGGGCGGCCAATTCTAAAGTTTCTTTATCTATTGTTGGAGATTCCATTATTAATTGATTGTATTTTGAATAACTTTATTTCGTCTGCAAATAATTAATAACAGCTTTAGCGATCGCTTCATTACCATCTTTAGCAATTGGTTGAGATTGCTTTGGTGGTTGAGGTAACTCATGGAGAAAATCCCAATCCCCTTGAAAAAAGTCAGATGGGGTAATGATTTGATGCTGATTATAATTAGTTATGCCTTCTACTAGAAAAGCTGCTTCGGCAAAATCCTCACGCGGTATAGTAACAATCGGTACTCCTAATAATGTGGCTTCAGAAAAAGTACTGTAACCAGGTTTAGAGACGACTCGCGCACAAATAGGCATAAAATCTACAGGGCGGTATTTGCGGTCATCAATTTTCACTAAATTAGGTAAATCAGGAGCAGATTGATCAAAGACAATAAATTGCCAATCGGGGAATAGACGCAGATTATCGTAGGGGATTTGCTGTAAACCCAAGCCACCAAAGGTCAACAAAATAGTTTTTTCGACTGGTGCAGTTATTCCCCAAAGAGAACGTAAATCATCAGCAGAGTAACGAGGGGAACCGCCTGTTAAGCCGACATCTGTGATATTGTTAAAAGCTGGCATTGGTTCATGGAAGGGGAGACGAAACAAGCGATCGCACTTTGAGTACCCATCACTAATCCAATCTGCAACTGCGGTAAATTCGCCTCCCCAATCTCGGTAGATAAAGTCCCAGCCAAAGTTACTCATCATCCAGCAGGGAATATTTGCAGCTTTGGCAAACCCAGGAGCTAGGAAAGGAATATCTGCCAAGATGAGATTAACGCGATTTTGGCGGATAAAATTTACTTCCGAAGCAATCAGCGAATTTTGATGCTTCTTAATATCGAGCAACTTTTCTAAAGTCGCTGCTTTATCCATTGTCAAACTATCCGTTTGCACCACACCCAAATCAAATGCACGGGGACGATAGATAAAATCGCCTTGTATATAGCACTCTAGCAACCAGCGTGGGGCAGTACTCACCAGAATTAGTAGAACTTCTGGGCATAATTTTTGAATTGTCGCAGCTACAGAAGCCGTGCGGGTAGCATGACCAAAGCCGTGGTTAGTTATGGCTAAGTATAAGATTGGGCGTTCCATTTTAAAGTTAGAAATTATTCACATTTTGGATTTTAGATTTTAGATTTTAGATTTTTACTTCAATCCAAAATCTAAAATTGGCAGAGTTAGGAGTGAAAATTCTAATTTTCACTCTGATAATTTATAACTCCTAACTTTTAATTAATCTTGCAAAAACTTTGAATTGCCTCAACCAATAGGTCGATTTCCGATTCTAAAGTAAAGTAATGGACGGTAACCCGTATACAACTAGGATCGGCAATTGTCCGAGTTAATATCCTTTGTGAGTCTAAAAATTGCACCAACTTCAAATTAGCTTGGGGCTGATTATTTGCAAGTTGGAAGGAGATTATACCGCTTTCAGGTGGGGAAGTTCGCAAACATTTAATATCAGGTAACGCCGTCAATTGTCGCCAGAGGTAGTCACTGTTGTGGCAAATTTGCTCGTAACGTTCCTGTGACGTTCCCCATTGCTGATGAATTGCGATCGCTTCTTTTAAACCAACATACAAAGGATAAGCTAATGTAGACACTTCGTATCGTCGCCCATCTGGAAGCCAATCCACAGGCTGAGATTGACTATCCACAACAATGCCATTCAAGCCAATAAATGTAGGTTTCAAACTTTCTCGTGCTTCTGGTCGAACATACAAACCACCAGCACCCGCAGGGCCACATAACCATTTGTGACCAGTGAAAGCATAAAAATCTACTCCCAATTCAGTCAAGTTTAAAGGTAACAAACCAGCAGATTGAGCAGCATCTATTAATAGTGCAGAATGATTATTCCTACATACTTCGGCAATTTTATCAAGAGGTAAAACTTGACCAGTATTCCAGAAAACATGACTCAATATCACTAGGCGGGTATTGGGGCGCAAGTGCTGGGCAATTACTGTTACAGGGTCGCCCTCATTTAAAGTCGCTTTTAGGGGACAGGTAGTAACTTCTACAGCGAATCTGCGTGAGATTTCTTGCGCTGTCGCAATTACACCTGGATGTTCGCAGTCTGAGAGCAGCATGTGGTCGCCAGCTTGCCACTCAATGCCCCACATAGCGATATTACAGCCAACAGTGACATTTTGAGTGAGAGTAATTGTTTGGCTTGGTGCATTTAACTCCAAAGCGATCGCTTCTCTTGCTGCTTGAGTTTGGGGTGCTATCCAGCTATACGCCTCATTCCCAAAGGGGCCGATTTTTTGAACATAAGCTTGAGTTTCGGTCATAGCATCCATTGCCCTTTGGGGCATTGGCCCTTGTCCGCCATAATTGAAATAAGTCTTATTTGCTAAAGCCGGAAATTGCTCTCGATGGCGATGCAGCTTGATTGGTGATGCAGAAATACTAGTCATAATTCACAGGGGATATCTGCTGTTTGCAGGTTATTGAGATTTAGAGGAATTTGTACTTTGTGGTAGGAGCAATGAAATTAATTTAAGCCCTCGCTGCCAAATTTCATCTCGTAATCAGTAACGATAAATGCTCTGTGACTTTTTCTCTTAGATTCTGGGCTGTTTGAGAACTAATCAGATGATGTTTGAACTCTGATACATTACGCCACGGATTAGCCTTGCGATCTGGATCAGACTCGTAACGGGGGAAGAGATGCCAATGAATATGTGGCTCACCATTTCCATAACAGGCATAATTCATTTTCCACGGACTAAAAGCGTTAACAATAGCTTGTCCTGCCAACATCACCTCTTGAAATAAGGCGGACTGGATAAGTGGGGGAAGTTCATGCAACTCTCTAATATGTTTTTTTAGAAGGATGAGAGAGTATCCGCGATGAAACTGATGATCGCCAATCACAAAGATTGAATGCTCGAATTCGTGGATAAAGTAGGGATTCTGACCGTTTCTCCAGAGTGTGACACGCTCACAGATGAGACACGGCTCATGTTTTTCTGTCATGTACCCTTGTAATAATGGATAAACCGTGATTATGTTACTCTCTTGCAGTTGTAATTTGGCAAAAAAGCAAACGCTTGTGCTGTTTAAACCAATAGCTAGCTGTTGACAGTATAAAATAAACGGCAAATTAAGTGTGGATGCGTTGGCGTAGCCCACCAAAGGTATCGCTACTTCCAGATTTTAGTTGTCTAATTTACTCCCAGAGTGTGCTAATTCTTGTTAACTTATAAAGATGCTAATTAATGCTGAACTCCTACTGCAATATCAACGCTGTAAACGCCGGCCTTTTCTAGATACTCACGGTGACAAAAGTCAGCGCGATGCTCCCAATGAGTTGCTACGGAAACTGCAACAGGACAAAATCGCTCATCAGCTGAGTGCTTTGGCACAAAAGACTTATCACCAACCAGATTATTCTTATGGAAACTGGGAAAGGGGAGAGAAAGAAACTTTAGAATTGATGCAGCGTGGGGTTGAGTACATATATAAAGGAGTCCTGTTAGCAAATTATTCTGAAGCATACACCCTCCTAAGTCGTCCAGATTTACTTGTAAAACAGCCAGGACAATCCCATTTTGGGGATTGGATATACGTCCCGGCTAATATTGAACTCGGTAAGCGTCCTAAGCAAGAATATCAAGTTGTCGCTGCATTTCATGCTCAAGTATTAGCGACAGTGCAAAGAGTTCCGGCTGAAACAGCTTCGCTCATATTGCGAAGCAAAAATACAAACTATGCGGTGGATTTGTTCAAATGGATGCCACGGATGCAGGAAATTCTGGAGGAGTTTATTCAAGTTTTAGAGTTACCGAATCCGCCAGAAGTGTTTATTTCTCGGCAAAAGTGCAATCTTTGCCATTGGTATAGTGAATGTTATGCGATCGCTCAATCTGAAAAACATCTCTCATTATTACCAGGCGTAACACCCATTCGCTACACTCAACTCCAAGCCTTAGCCATCACCACACTGGAATCTCTCGCTAACACCAGTCCCAGCACCTTAGAAAACCTACTTGGTTTTGACAGAGAAATAGCGCCCAAGTTAGTAGTGCAAGCTCAATCTGCGCTAGAAAAACGACCTCTAATTTTACCCTACCCGTTACCAATAGAAGATATTACATTTACAGCACCCATAGAGATTTACTTTGATATTGAAGCACAGCCAGATTTGGATTTAAATTATCTCTTGGGGGTTTTAGTTGTTGATAGAGTTGCCAATACAGAACAGTTTTATTCGTTTTTAGCAGACAAACCAGAAGACGAAGAATTAGTTTGGCAGCAATTTTTGGATTTGGTTTGGCAATATCCCGAAGCGCCAATTTATCATTTTTGTGTCTACGAGTTTGATACAGTCAAACGGATGGCAAAGCTTTACCACACTCCTTACTCCTTAGTGCGTCCTGTCCTGAATCGATTTGTGGATGTGTATGAACAATTAACCGAAAGTGTAGCATTGCCAATAGAAAGCTATGCCCTCAAAGCGATCGCTCGCTGGCTAGGATTTGAGTGGCGGGAAAAGGAAGCTAGTGGTGCCAAGTGTATTTACTGGTATGATCAGTGGCTAGAAACAGGCGATCGCACCTTACTAGAAATTATCCAAAGCTACAACGAAGATGATTGCCGCGCTACCCGCAGAGTCAAAGATTGGCTTGTTAACTTTTTTCAGGATGAATATGATTTGCGACTTGCTTAATTAGCGCTGAGTACTTCGCATACTCCAGTATAGTTTTGTTCTTTTCAGATAAGATCAAAACACTTGTAGAGACGGCGATTTATCGCGTCTAAAAAACCCACAATTTTGTACAATTAGCCCTTAACTCAAGCGTATTGGTTTATAATTTTCAAAATTTAGCAATAGCTCTCCATGCAGTTCATTAAAAAACTCTTCATATTCCCGCGAATTATTTACTTTTTTATCCCGATTATAATTATCATTTTCTTCTTTATAGTTTTACATACAAATGCTGTTGAAATCAGTAGCATAGAATTTATTGGGGAAGCCACTCTACCGAAAGGTTTAATATTTCAGAAAACTGAAGTTGGAGGCTTATCTGGAATTACATATAATGTAAAAGACAACCTTTACTATGCTATTTCCGATGACCGTGGACAAAAAGCTAATGCCCGTTTATACACTCTTAAAATCGACTTGAGTAAAGGTTCCCTACAAAAAGATGGAGTTATCCCAGTTAGTGTAACCACATTATTAAATCAAAATAGTCAAACATTCCGCCCCAGTGAAACTGATACAGAAGGTATTGCATTAACTAATAAAGCAACTGTGTTTATTTCTTCTGAAGGCGATGTTGCAAAATTAATTGATCCTTTTATTAAAGAGTTCTCACTATCTTCTGGTAGAGAAATTACAACACTTCCCATACCAAACAAATTTTTGCCAGATAAAACTAATCAACAAGGTATCCGCAACAACTTAGCTTTTGAAAGCCTCACCATCACACCTGATAAAAAGCATTTATTCACAGCTACCGAAAATGCTCTAATTCAAGATGGTGTCGCAGCTAAACCTAATATCGGTAGTCCTTGCCGAATTTTGCAATACAACTTGCTCAACAAGCAGCCAGAAAAGGAATTTCTTTACCAAACAGAACCAGTTGCACCATTTTTGAATCTTATTGGCAAATTCGCTAGTGGATTGCCCGATTTACTTGCTCTCGACAATCAAGGACACTTCCTAAGTTTAGAACGGTCATTCACTGGTTTAGGATTTGCTATTTCCCTGTTTCAGGTTTCTTTAGAAGGAGCCGATGATATTCATAATATTGATAGCCTTTTAGCAGTTGATGCCAAAAATATTAAACCAGTTCAGAAACGACTGCTATTAGATTTGAGAAAACTAGATGTACTGCTAGACAACATCGAAGGCTTAACTCTTGGCCCTAAACTACCCAATGGACAACAATCATTAATTCTCATCAGTGATAACAATTTCAACTCCCTACAACGCACCCAGATACTAGCCTTTCAAATTAAAATTGAAACTCCGCTAATTAGATTCTTACGCCGTTTACTGCCAAGCTTAAACAATTAGCTGTATAGAGATAAAGGTGTGTAGGCGTAGCTCGTCGTAGACATCGAGGCTTTACTGCTATTTATTTATCGAACAGAATTCAGCAATGTTTTCTGTATGGCTGGCGGATGAATAATCGGCGTTTTTGCACCCCCACCGGATTGAAAATTTGGTGGTCTTCAAGGCGTTCCAGGATGATCTAACGCTGCGCTATCAGTCAGGGATTCAGACCCGCGACTGATTTATTCTGACTCCTGAATTCTGACTTCTGAATTCTTCTTCAATACTGTGTATTCACGGAATCTACTAGGTAACTTTATCTAGCCTATTTAGAGTTTCCGTGTAATTTCTCAACCGTAATCCTTAATAAATATGTTACACAATATTTAGGAGCTTTTGCAGAGAAATTAACCATAATTAAAGCTTGTAGTTAGTTATCTCAAAATAATGATATTTTTTTAAGATTTAAATTTAATAAATAGCTAGAATTTTTAAAGTATTTTGCCAACAATATTTTTCAAAAATGATTTTCATGAAACAAAATAAAATTGAGAATATGGTAGGGCAAAAATCAGAATTAGACGATTACATTGGGCAATGTTTAAATAATCGCTATTTAATCAGAGATTTGATTGGCAAAGGGGGGATGGGTAGAGTTTATCTAGCTGAAGATACTGCCAAAGGTGGTATGCCGATCGCAGTCAAAATATTATCACTTAATTTAGCGAACCAACAAATGTCTCAACGCTTTGCCAGAGAGATTTTTATTGGCGCTCAATTGGGTCGCAAAAGTAAACATATTGTTCGCATTTTAAGTTATGGCGTTACTGAAGATAAAACTCCTTTTTATGTAATGGAATACCTCCAGGGAAAAAACCTCAAACAAATTCTCAAAATTCAGCCCTTAACAATATCGAAGTTTTTGCAGATTTGTAATCAAATTTGTTTAGGTTTACAATGTGCCCACCAAGGCATCAGCCTTAAAGGAGAGATTTATCCTATCGTTCACAGGGATATCAAACCAGAAAATATATTCATTAGTGAAGATAGTAAACAAGGAGAAATTGTCAAAATACTCGACTTTGGCATTGCCAAATTTTTAACAGAACGAAGTGGGATGACCCTGACAGATTCTTTTATTGGCAGTTTGCCTTACTGTTCTCCAGAACACATGGAAGGGCGCAAACTGCTAGATGTTCGCTCTGATATCTACAGTTTGGGAGTACTAATGTTTGAGATGCTGACAGGAAAGCATCCATTTCAAACAAAAAGTAACTCTTTTGGTACTTGGTATCAAGCGCATCGCTTTCAAATGCCACCTACAGTTGAAGAAGTTAATCCACAAGTCAAAGTTCCGCAGATATTAGAAAAACTATTGATGAGTTGTTTAGCTAAAGAAGTAAGCGATCGCCCTCAGAATATGAACAAAATATTAGAAGATTTAGAAAAGGTTAGTATTCAGCTTAATGATGTTATTCCTAGTAATAGTATTAGCAATGTGAATCTCTCATTTCCGGTTCAGTTAGTACCCGCAACTTTATTATCAGAACAAGAGTGTTTGCAGAAAAATTGGCCTAAAAATAAACCAATTGCCCCAATCGGTTTTCCTCATTTACTCCATACTACCCAAAGACCTATACCAACTTTTTGGGCAATGTTGCCTAAACAAGAGATTACAAGATTTTTAGATAAAATACATGGTACTGAATTTATTAGTAAAATGAATGTCTACCCGATGCTATTGTGGATAACAGTACTATACGATGCCGAACCTTCTATGACTAAATGGCTACCTTATTTTCTAGATTTAAAAGATAATAAAGGGCAGAATATAGCGCGTAGTTTAGCGGAAGTAGGCTACTATCATCTACTATTTTTCACTCTAGAAGATCCAACCCGTTGCTCTCATGTAACAACTTTAAACCTCACCGCCAGCCAGCGACAGCAACTTGTAGATTGGTTAGATATTAGTCAACAGCCAAAAGAATTAATTTCACCTAATCAAGCCAAAAATATTCTCAAAACAGAGTATGAAAAGCTGAAGTTAGACATCTTACAAAATTTAGCCATACATCAAAAAAATGAGAAAGAAAGCTTAAGAAATTGGATGAATAAATTTTTGGAGATTTTTTTTAAGTTTGTATTACGTTATTGAAAGCTTGCCATCAAAATCTTTACCTCTATTCCCTAAAAGCCTTCTCTTAATTATGTGTGTATTGCTAACTTTAAATGTACTCAGCAATGGAGGTTAATAAAGTGAATCAGAGCTTATTTACATCTCCAAATAGTACGGGCTTGCTTGCCAATCGTTATCAAATCAAGCAGTTAATTGGTAGCGGTGGTATGGGTGAAGTTTTTTTAGCAAATGATATTTTGTTAGGAGGAATACCAGTTGCTATCAAGTTTTTGACTCAAACTGTTGTCGATACCAAGATGCAACAAGACTTTGCTCGTGAAGCTTTAATGAGTGCAGCTTTAAGTCAAAAGAGCATACACATAGTACGGGCGTATGATTATGGTGTGAATGAGAAAGGTAAACCATACTACGTCATGGAATATTTATGTGGCAAGAGTTTAAAGGATTTAATTCCGCTATCTCTGCCCATCTTTTTAACTATCTCTCGGCAAATTTGTTTAGGGTTAGAATCCGCTCATCAAGGTATTAATATTGATGGCAAAATTTGTCCCTTGGTTCATAGAGATATAAAACCTGCCAATATATTAGTTATTCCCGATCCGATATTGGGTCAGTTAGTTAAAATTCTCGATTTTGGGATTGCTAGATTTTTAAATTATGCATCAACAGCTAGTACAAGTAGGGGATTTAATGGCACTTTACCCTACTGTTCTCCAGAACAACTAGATGGGGAAAAATTAGATAGTCGATCTGATATTTATAGCCTCGGTGTGATGATGTTTGAGATGCTCACAGGGAAAAAACCTTGGCAACCAGAAACAGACTATTTTGGTGCTTGGTATAAAGCACATCACTTTGAACAACCAAAAGCGATCGCAGATGTTAAACCCTCTCTTAAATTACCTCAAAAACTAAATAATTTAATCATGTCTTGTCTTGCTAAAAAAGCAAGCGATCGCCCACAAAATATCGCTCAAGTTTTGCAAGTCTTAAATACTTTAGAACAGTCTAGTTGTCCCAGCTTACCTACAACTTTAGGCTCTAATTCTATCCTTAGCCGTCCCTTAGATTCTGGATTACCAATCACAGTAGAACAAAGTTATCGGCAACTTTTGTGGCCTCAAAATAAACCAATTCAAGAAATTGTTTTTCCTCAGCTTCTAGATACCCCACAAGGATCTATGACAGCGCTATGGTTGATGTTGTCTAAACAAGAAATCAAAAACTATGCGGTTTCTAGCCGTTACAACCAGTTTATCTTTATGACATCCCCTCACCCAATGCTATTGTGGGTAACTGTACTCTACAATCGGCAATTGGCTCCTAAGTGGCTACCGTGCTACTTAGATATGCAAAATCCCCAAAATCTTCGGTTGGTAAGTTTACTGGCTGAAAATGAGCAGTATCCGTTGATTTTCTTTACTCTGGAAGCGCCAAATTCTTGCATCAAAGTTCTTAGCAGTCGCATCGAGCCAACTCAGCGGCAAATGTTGCAAACCTGGGTGCAACAGAGTCATAGTCTACCACCCACTTCTCAACCCCAGTTGAGCAAACAGCTATTAAAGCAGCAGTATAAACAAATGCAATGCCGAATATTGCAGCATCTCGAATCAGAACCACAGGTTGTATTATCAAGGTTTTAACGAAAAATTTCCACCTTGGAGAGATGAGACAAAAATAATTTCTAATTTCCAACTCCAAAACACTTGACAAGTAAAAAAAAAATAGTGATAATAGCAAAGTTGCCAAACAAGGGACTGTAGTTCAATTGGTTAGAGCACCGCCCTGTCACGGCGGAAGTTGCGGGTTCGAGCCCCGTCAGTCCCGTTCTAAATTTATGAGTAGTGAATCACCGGAGTTAAGTTCGGTGATTTTGAATTTTGAATTACCCAAAGGGATTGGCTCAGAATTCAGGGTTTGAATATAAGCTACATTTATCATGCTTTGCGAAAGAGAGAATTAACTGTGACTGTTAGAGTCCGAATTGCGCCGAGTCCAACCGGAAATTTACATATTGGTACAGCTAGAACGGCTGTATTTAACTGGTTATTTGCCCGTCACCACGGCGGGAAATTTATACTGCGAATAGAAGACACAGATTTAGAGCGATCGCGTCCCGAATACACCGACAATATTCTTGAAGGACTGCGCTGGCTAGGGCTTAACTGGGATGAAGGGCCATTTTTCCAATCCCAACGCCTGGATCTTTATAAAGGAGAAGTACAAAAACTACTAGAGCGAGGATTAGCCTATCGCTGCTACACCACCTCAGAAGAATTAGAAACTCTCCGAGAAGCCCAAAAAGCTAGAGGCGAAGCTCCTCGCTATGACAATCGTCACCGCAACCTTACACCAGAACAACGCGCCGCTTTTGAAGCAGAAGGTCGTTCTTCTGTAATTCGTTTCAAAATCGAAGATGAGCGCGAAATCGTCTGGAATGACCTAGTAAGGGGAAAAATGTCTTGGCGAGGTAGCGATTTAGGTGGTGATATGGTCATCGCCCGCGCTTCAGACGAGGGTAGCGGTCAACCTTTATACAACTTTGTCGTTGTAGTGGATGACATAGATATGCAAATCACCCATGTCATCCGGGGAGAAGACCATATCGCCAACACCGCCAAGCAAATTCTGTTGTATGAAGCAATGGGTGCAAAAATCCCAGAGTTTTCCCACACACCGCTGATTTTGAACATGGAAGGACGCAAGCTTTCCAAGCGGGATGGCGTCACTTCCATTTCTGACTTTCAGAAAATGGGCTTTACTGCTGAAGGCTTGGTGAATTACATGACATTGCTGGGTTGGTCGCCACCAGACTCGACGCAAGAAATATTTACCTTAGAATCAGCAGCCAAAGAATTTGGCTTTGAGCGTGTAAATAAAGCAGGTGCAAAGTTTGACTGGGATAAGCTGGACTGGTTGAACAGCCAGTATATCCACAAAACGCCAGTAGATAAACTTACAGATTTACTCATCCCCTATTGGCAAGCGGCTGGGTATAAATTTGATGGTGGAAGAGAACGCCCTTGGTTAGAACAGCTAGTAACTTTAATTAGTCAGAGTTTGACTCGTTTAGTAGATGGAGTAGCTCAAAGCCAACTGTTTTTTACTGACACAGTTGAATTTAGCGACGAAGGTAGCACACAACTGAAACAAGAAGGTTCTGCTGCTGTCCTTGAGGCGATTGTCACAGCTTTGGAAAACCAGCCGCAACTATCGGAAGCCGCCGCCCAGGATATTATCAAACAAGTGGTGAAAGAGCAAAAAGTCAAAAAAGGCTTAGTAATGCGATCGCTCCGAGCAGCCTTAACTGGAGATGTTCATGGGCCTGATCTGATTCAATCTTGGTTGCTACTAAATCAGATTGGTTTAGATAAATCGCGCTTGAGTAAAGCAATAACGGCAGTGAATTAGCGATTACTTCCGGATTTTAGAAATATTTTAGATTTTAGGGGCGCACAAACGTGCGCCCCTATCCATAAGGTAGAGCAACTATAAGAACCAAAAATCATTGACTAATTACTCATGAATTATCCCCAATTTCAAATCTAAAATAGGTAGTCAATTCTCCTCACGTTGGGAACTTGGTGTGTAAAATTAATGTCTTCAAAAACACTTAGAAGCGAACGTAATTACAATGCCGACACAAGCGCTCAATAGAGGGATGAGATTATCGTTCATGATAGTTACACTCTTCATCATATCGACGGTTAACCCTGTTACTGATGCTGATGCTCAGGAAGCACCAACGATATTTGGAGATGTCACTATTAGCCCTCAGTTTTCCCCAGACCCTTTGACAGTTCGCGGGATGAGTGGTGGTTCAATATCTGGGAATCAAGTAGCTGGGAGAAGTGAAACAGCCACCGGCCCTTGTAACGGATTTGTTGATCAAACCCCAGACCACACATTAGCGCTAACAAGTAAATTTGACTACCTAAAGCTACAAGTGCAAAGTCCTGAAGACACCACCATAACTATCAAGGGGCCCGGTGGTACTTGGTGCAATGACGATTTTGATGGCAAAAATGCCGGCATTGTTGGTGAATGGCTACCTGGAAGTTACCAAATTTGGGTTGGTTCCTACGAAAAAGGCAAATATCTTCCTTACACTTTACAAATTACAGAAGCTAAGTAGGGGATTGGGGATTGGGTACTGGGGATTAGGGATTAGGTATTGACAATTAGATTAAAAATTAGGGTTCAACTAATTTTTACCAGTCCCCAGTCCCCAGTTTCCCAGTCCCCAGTTCCCCAGAATGATGATTGAGAAGGGCTTAAACAACACGAGGAGTATTCTGGAGAAATTCTCCGTGTCTTTGCATCCCGTTGCGCTCCTTTTTCTCGTGCGATTTTGTATTAAAATTAAGTTAACTTTGATTAAGATTCTTGTTGGCATCGCCATAATGCTCTAATCGCTTTATAGCAATGCATATAAGAGATCAAATTAAACAAAATGGATTTATAGACATCCGTTTAACAGCTTAAAGTAACAGAGTGATGAACATTCCGTTGCTAAGGCTGATGAGTTGTATAGGCATCTAAAGGCAAATTAAGATGAAATTCTCTTGGAAAGTCGCAGTACTCTGGACATTGCCAGCTTTGGTAATTGGCTTTTTCTTCTGGCAAGGGGCTTTTGCAGGCGCTCCTACTGACATGAGTAAGAATGCAGCCAATACCCGCATGACCTATGGTCGCTTTCTAGAATACCTGGACGGCGATCGCGTCAGCAGCGTGGATCTTTACGAAGGCGGTAGGACAGCAATTATAGAAGCCCGCGATCCAGACATCGAAAATCGTGTCCAAAGGTGGCGTGTGGATTTGCCTATTAACGCTCCTGAGTTAATTAGCAAGCTCAAAGAGAAAGCCATTAGTTTTGATGCTCACCCCATGCGGAATGATGGCGCAATTTGGGGATTGTTGGGCAATCTCATCTTTCCAGTTTTATTGATTACCGGGCTGTTCTTTTTGTTCCGGCGTTCTAGCAACCTTCCCGGCGGGCCAGGTCAAGCGATGAACTTCGGCAAATCCAAAGCGCGTTTCCAAATGGAAGCAAAAACCGGAGTCAAATTTGACGACGTAGCTGGGATTGAAGAAGCTAAAGAAGAATTGCAAGAAGTTGTCACCTTCCTGAAGCAGCCAGAAAGATTTACCGCTGTGGGCGCACGGATTCCCAAGGGAGTGCTGTTAGTTGGGCCTCCTGGAACTGGTAAAACTTTACTAGCAAAAGCGATCGCTGGTGAAGCAGGTGTACCTTTCTTCAGTATTTCCGGCTCAGAATTTGTGGAAATGTTCGTTGGTGTGGGTGCATCCCGCGTCCGCGATTTGTTTAAGAAAGCTAAAGACAACGCCCCCTGTATCATCTTCATCGATGAAATCGACGCCGTTGGACGCCAACGGGGTGCTGGTATCGGTGGTGGTAACGACGAGAGAGAGCAAACCCTCAACCAATTGCTCACCGAAATGGACGGGTTTGAAGGTAACACAGGCATCATTATTATTGCTGCTACCAACCGTCCCGATGTACTAGACTCAGCCTTGTTGCGTCCCGGTCGCTTTGACCGCCAAGTAACAGTCGATGCACCCGATATCAAAGGGCGTTTGGAAATCTTACAAGTCCATGCGAGAAATAAGAAACTAGACCCTAGCGTATCTTTAGATGCGATCGCTCGTCGTACTCCTGGATTCACTGGTGCTGACTTAGCCAACTTACTCAACGAAGCAGCAATTCTCACTGCGAGAAGACGCAAAGAAGCGATCACTCTCCGCGAAATTGATGATGCAGTGGATCGGGTAGTCGCTGGGATGGAAGGTACTCCTTTGGTGGATAGCAAGAGCAAGCGCTTAATTGCCTACCACGAAATCGGACACGCTTTAGTTGGGACTTTGTTAAAAGACCATGACCCAGTACAGAAAGTTACCCTGATTCCACGTGGACAAGCACAGGGTTTAACCTGGTTTACACCCAATGAAGAACAGGGGTTAATTTCCCGTTCTCAACTGAAAGCTAGAATTACTGGTGCTTTGGGTGGTCGCGCCGCTGAAGAGGTAATTTTTGGGGCTGCGGAAGTCACAACTGGCGCTGGTGGAGACTTGCAGCAATTATCGGGAATGGCACGGCAGATGGTGACTCGGTTCGGGATGTCCGACTTAGGCCCACTGTCCTTAGAAAGCCAGCAGGGAGAAGTATTCTTGGGTCGTGATTGGACAACCCGATCTGAGTATTCCGAATCCATTGCTTCTCGCATTGATGCTCAAGTCAGAGAAATTGTTGAGCAGTGCTACGAAAATGCTAAGAATATCATCCGTGACCATCGCACTGTCACCGATCGCTTAGTAGATTTGCTCATCGAAAAAGAAACCATTGACGGCGAAGAATTCCGCCAGATTGTAGCTGAGTACGCTGAAGTACCAGAGAAGCAACAGTATGTACCGCAACTGTAATAGTTGACTCTTTTCTGGCTACTATCTGGGAATGAGTAAAGTAACAAAAAATAAAATGGGGATGGTATACGCCATCCTCATTTTTTTGAAAAAAATTATAATGTGTAGGAACAATTCATGAATTGTCCTTTTTTAAAATTATCAAAATTTATGAACCTAATAAACTCTACAACAAACTTTGTTTTTTCAAATTAGCTAGTGCATCTTCAGCAGCAGCTTTTTCTGCATCTCTTTTATTGCGTCCCTTACCTTCGCCGTAAATTTTTCCATCTACCAATACTTTTGCTATAAATTCTGGCGCGTGAGAAGAACCTCCTATTTTTTCTGTGAAATATTTGGGAGGAGTTGGAGTAACAGTGCGTTGCACCCATTCCTGAAAGCGGTTTTTTGAATCTACAAAATTGTTAGACTTACTATCAGATTCATGAGGAACATGTGAGTTTTGAACTATTGCTGAATCAAACAATGGTTCCACAAAATCGCGGACTGACTCAACTCCAGAATCTAGAAAATAAGCACCAATAATAGCTTCAAAAGTGTTACTAAGCAAACTAGATTGTGTTCGTCCTCCGTCTTTTATTGCACCCTTACCTAACCGCATCCACCTACCCAAGTCTAAACTAACAGCAAACTTTGCTAACTGCGGTTTATCTACCAACCGAGAACGTAAAGGTGTTAATTCGCCCTCTTTTTTGTCTGGATAACGACGATATAGATACTCGCCACTCAGGAAATTTAATAACGCATCACCCAAAAACTCCAGTCGTTCATTATCTTCACCTGAATTAGGGTTTTCATGCATATATGATGTGTGGGTTAGCGCACGAAGTAGGAGATAAGCATCTTGAAAGGGGAGGTTTTTTAATATTTCATCTAAACTTTCTCTTATACGGACTTCTTCAGCCTGTTTTGGAGAAAGAAGTCGTAGAACTTCTTGTTTTTGTTTTTCTATAATATCTGCTTCTGATGCTGAGATGGCTTTAAGGAGTCTAACAATACTATCAAGTGCCCGATAAGTATCTTCATAAGAGAAATGCTTTACATTTTGATGTGCCTGTTTGTTACGGACTTCAATAATTTCACTCACTAAAGCACGTTCACCATAACTCAGCTTTCTTTTGAAGACTTTATCCCACTGCTTGCTCATTACTTTCAGCAAGACAGAAACATCATCGTCTATGTTGTGCTTTACTGTTTGCTCATCGGATATACAAGATGTTGCTACTATCAACCAGCGCTCACCGTGGACTTTCTGCATTTCCCTCTCAAAATAAGGGTATAACCCCTGATGTAAAATAGTTAAGGCTCTGCCAACTCGTTCGTTATTGCTAATAGCCATTTAGATATTTTTAGATCACTTGTTTAATTAAATATTTATTTTAAACACTTATTTGAAATTTGTCACAAAGATAAATTCAAAGTTTACAACAATCAATTTAAGACTTACTTTGGGCGATCGCACCATACAAAATACCCAAAATTCTCTTAATATCCTTAATATAATATTCACTCAAATCAATAGAAACTACATTGCCTTCAAGCTTGAGAAATTGCCAGATAGTGCCGATAGTAACAGCACCATATATAGCTTTTATTTGATTTCCACCTCTTTCGTTAAATAACTGAGCAGCTACCATTTCGGCAATACATTGGGCTAAACCAGACCTCAAATTCTCATTTTTACTTTCTACTAACATAATTACCGGACTACGGACAAGCAACTGCTCCGAAGAAAGACTCAAAATAAAATCACAAAAGCCATTTAATCCTCGCTGGCTGTCAACAGTAAAATCAACTCCCGAAAAAAAGCTTATTTCATAATTAAATTTGCGTCTAATTTCTAATAAAATTGGACTGATTATCATTTCACTTCGAGCTTTTTCCGAACTTATCGCTACTGCTAAATCAACATTTTCCCTAAGAAGAGTAGATAACAAATCGCTACATTCTTGCTCCTGCACATTTGCGAATAGTCCAGATGATTCGTGGATAACTAACCCAAAAGAATCAATAACTTCAATAAGTTTAAAATCACTATAAGCCATAAAACTTAATCCTTTGTCTTATGACTGAATCCTATAACAAAGTTTAAAAATTTCGTTTTGGCGGAAAAACCTTAGCTAAATCAAGAGATAAATCAGGGAAGCAGGGAAAAGTTATTATCTCATCTGACAGGAAAATTCGCTTATTTGAATAACCATATCTGCCTTGATTATCCTGATATGGTTCACTGTAAGCTTCCAAATAATTATCGAATAAATTGAATATCCAATAATCAGTAATACCTCCTTTAGCATAGAGAGGTATTTTAACGTCTTGGTCATAGGCCAAAGAAGAATCTGAAACCTCCATTACTAAAAACACATCAGCCGCTTTAGGATGACCCGACAGATAATCATCAGCACGGTTTTGAACAATCGCAAAATCAGGCTCAGGTTCGCTATTAGGTGGCAAAGCAATCGGCGCTTGTGATTGCAAAGTAGCCTTGTCTCCCAGTATTTTGGGGAGTTCCTTCCACAGTTTTCTTAAACAAGTTTCATGGGCTGTACCTTTGGATGCCATTTCAATAATTTCCCCATTAATTAATTCAATATGGTCATCTTCATGGAAAAAGCCCAAGTCTCCAAGCCTGTGGTATTCATCTAGTGTGAAGCGTTTAGTCTGAGCAATACTCATAACCTTACCTTTCTCTCATTGCCATAATCCCTATTCTAAATGTGTCAGAAATTGGTATGCTAAAGGCCGAGACTCGCTATAAAAGCAAACAATGCCTGCGCCTACTATCAATCCCACCATCACTGCTTTTCCCTTGACAGCCGTAGTCGGTCAAGAAGCAATTAAATTAGCCTTGCTTTTAGCCGCAGTTGATCCTGGTTTGGGAGGAGTGGCGATCGCAGGTCGTCGCGGTACGGCAAAATCTGTAATGGCTCGTGCTATCCACGCTCTACTACCGCCCATTGAAGTTGTCAAAGGTTCAATCAGCAATTGTGACCCCAACCATCCAGAAGAATGGGACGATCAATTATTGGCGGAGTACGCAGATAAAGATATTCAAGATGTTCCCGTCGAAATCATCCCTGCGCCTTTTTTGCAAATTCCTCTAGGTATCACAGAAGACCGACTCCTAGGTTCAGTGGATGTGGAAAAGTCCGTAAAACAAGGTGATACGATTTTTCAGCCCGGTTTACTCGCTACAGCAAACCGGGGTGTACTGTACGTAGATGAGATTAATTTATTAGATGACCAAATATCAAATCAGCTTTTAACAGTATTATCTGAGGGACGCAACCAGATCGAACGGGAAGGGATTAGTTTTCAGCATCCGTGCAAATCCCTATTTATTGCCACCTATAACCCAGAAGAAGGCGGATTACGGGAGCATTTGTTAGATAGAATTGCGATCGCACTCTCTGCTGACGGTGTACTCGGCTTAGATCAAAGAGTAGAAGCAGTAGAAGTTGCGATCGCTTATTCTAAATCTCCCCAAGACTTTCTCCAACAGTACAACGAAGATTTAGACTCCCTCAAAACCCAAATCATCTTGGCGCGGGAATGGTTGAAAGAAGTAATCATCACCCACGAACAAATTGCCTACTTAGTGGATGAAGCTATTCGTGGCGGAGTTCAGGGACATCGCGCCGAGTTATTCGCCACGCGGGTTGCCAAAGCTGCCGCGGCTTTAGAGGGACGAACAACAGTTAATGCCGAAGATTTGCGCCGCGCAGTGGAATTGGTAATTGTACCACGCGCCACGGTTGTGCAGACACCACCACCAGATCAAGCACCGCCACCCCCTCCACCGCCGCCGCAACAGAATCAAGAAGAACCCCAGGACGAATCAGAAGAGGAACAAGAAGAACAAGAAGAACAAGAAGAAAATCAAGAACAAGAACCCCCCGATATTCCGGAAGAGTTTATCTTTGATCCAGAAGGGGTAATTCTTGATGACAGCGTGCTTTACTTTACTCAAACAGCGAAGCGGCAAGGTAAATCTGGTAGTCGCAGTATCATCTTTTCCGATGACAGGGGACGCTATATTAAGCCAATGTTACCCAAAGGGAAAGCGCGACGCATTGCAGTAGATGCTACCTTGAGAGCTGCGGCTCCATATCAAAAAGCACGAAGAGAAAGACAACCAGATAGAAAAGTTATTGTCGAACAGCCCGATATTCGCTCGAAACGCCTGGTACGTAAAGCCGGAGCGTTGGTAGTATTTGTGGTAGATGCTTCTGGCTCAATGGCCCTGAATCGAATGCAATCGGCTAAAGGTGCAGTGATGCAACTGTTGACTGAAGCTTATCAAAACCGCGACCAAATAGCATTAATTCCCTTCCGAGGAGAACAAGCGGAGGTATTATTGCCTCCAACACGTTCTATTGCTTTGGCGCGTAACCGTTTGGAAAGGTTGCCCTGTGGTGGGGGTTCACCTTTAGCACATGGTTTAACTCAAGCTGTGCGCGTCGGCTTAAATGCTCAGATGAGTGGAGATATTGGGCAAGTTGTCCTTGTCGCAATCACCGATGGGCGGGGTAATATTCCTTTAGCGCGTTCTTTGGGCGAACAGCTAGAACCAGGAGAAAAGCCAGATATCAAAGGAGAATTATTAGAAATTGCTGCCAGAATCCGTTCTTTGGGGATGCAACTATTAGTAATTGATACAGAAAGTAAATTTGTGTCTACTGGCTTTGCCAAAGAATTATCGCAAACAGCAGGCGGTAAATATTATCATTTGCCAAAAGCGACAGATCAAGCTATTGCTGCTATGACCAAAGGTGCGATCGCTGATTTAAAATCTCGATAATTAGTTTATTAGTTATTTGTCAGTTGCTTTTCTACCAACCACTGACCATTGACTAATGACATCAAGATCCAGTGGGCATTACCTGCGGTTGCAAATAACAAATCAAATCTTGAATTCCCTTTTGCAGATAGCGAGTTACAGTCATTGGACTAGTACCAATGTTTTTAGCAGCATCCTTGCGAGAAAGTTCCTTCAAGAATACCATTTCAACTGCCATGCGGGGTTTTTCTTCCAACATATTGATTGCACCTTGGAGTTGTTGGCGTTCTTCTTCTTGTTGCAGAAGCACATGAGAACGAGGACAAGGAAGTGCTTCACCCAAGGTTATTTGGCAATCAACATAGTTAACTGCGGTTGCATCTAAACTCAAAGGCATCCGGTTTTGAGCAGCTAATTTGGTTTCTTGCCATTCTTGCACAGATACCCGAAGTTGGCTGGCAATTTCAGCATCCTTGGGCTGACGACCTAAAGACATTGCCAAGTCCTTGCGAATCTTTTGCCCTTCATTGTATAATTCTTGCCAACGACGGGGAATTTTTAATAGAGTACTGCGATCGCGCAAAAAGTGCAGCATTTCACCGCGAATATATGGCACTGCAAAGGAACTAAAAGCATATCCTTGGCTAGGGTCGAAACGCTCAATAGCCCTAATCAAACCAAAATACCCAATTTGTTCTAAATCTTCATAAGGTTCATTACATTGATGGCTGAATTTATGAGCCATCTTCCGCACTAAGCCAGTATGTAACTGTACAAGTTTATTACGAAGTTTAATAGAAGGATTCTGGTGGTACAAGTGCAATAATTCTATACCATCAGTTCGTAAAGAGGACTCACTTGTTGCCATATACATTCCCTTGTTGTAACTCCTATTCCTGAGAAAATGGAGTTGCGTATATTTTCTTCTAAGCTGTTATTATTTTGCTGAGTCAGGGAAGAATAAGCCATCGTCGTTTCACTGAACTTGTTAGGGGTCGAACTCCACAATTCAGTATTTGTACGCATGATTTTGCGAACCTCTCTGTTACAAGTTATTTTTGCTTTTTATATAACTCTTGAATGGTAAATAATCTTTAGCTTTTGCAACAAAAACTAGCTATTTATGCTGAAAAATGCATGACTGACTTAATACTTATCTGTCATATTGAGTGCAATTTGATCGGCACTGAATTAATTGCAAATTTATCGAAACAGAATTCAGGGGTCAGGAGTCAGAATTCAGTATGAATTCTGTAGGAGTGGCGGATAGCGTAGCGATAGCGAGTCCACGTTCGCTTTTAGCGTCTCGTAGAGAGCGTCTTGATTCTGAATTCTGACTTCTGAATTCTGACTCTTGACTCCTGAATTCTGACTTCTTCTTCAAATATTGGTAAGAATAGTAATAAGCAGAACGTTTTCCTAAACAACAGTTTTTCAATATGAGCAACACCAGTAATTTTCGTGAAGCTATCCGTGAGGCTAAATCTCACGCCCTTGTTGGCCCAAACGTGATTGCCAACGCCCTCCCCTACGTTGGTGGTGGATTGGTGCTAACAGCATTAGGAACCTACGGTGGTTTGGGAGTTATCCGTACTAACCCCGAAATATTCTTTCCCACCTTCATTGGTGCGGTGATTTTGGAATTAATTTTGTTCTTTGTTGCCCAAAATGTTGCCCAAAAAGGTAATAAGGGACTTGCACTACCCTTGTTGGCAACCTACAGCCTCTTATCTGGATATACTCTCAGTGGCTTGGTATTTGTCGCTTTGAGATCCCAAGGTGTTGGCATTCAAGGCATTGGGTTGGCTGCTCTGGGTTGCGGCGTCACTTTTATTTTCGCCCGTCAAATAGGTTCAAATCTTTCTGAACAAGATGGCATGGCTTTGACAAAAACCATCAATCTCGGCGTTATCGCCTTGGTGGTTGTCTGTCTAGCCCAATTCGGATTTGCTATGTTTGGTGTTTACACACCAAATTGGTTAGAAATCGCCATCTCCGGTTTAGGAGTATTTCTATTTGTTGGGGTTTCTGTTGTCGATTTTTATATCTTGCCCCGCACTTACAGCGATGACCAATATCTTCCTGCTGCTTTATCGATGTATTTAACTTACATCAACTTGTTCGTCTTTATCTTGCGGTTGCTAATTGCCATAAATGGCCGCGATTAATTGTCTGTAGACACTAAAAAAGTAAAGTTTTATAAAGCAAAAACCGTGGTTAAATTTTCAGCAACCACGGTTTTTTCATCGTTTTAATTGTCGAATATGTTGGTCATTAGAAGGATGGAGCATACAACTTATCGCCAACAATCTCGCGAATTGTCTCTACTAGTTGGATGTATGTGAAGTTAGATAAAACTGGTTTTGCTGCTTGTAACTGAATTGGTTCATCTAAATCAATCCATGACTTACAGCCAGAGTATTTGGCGTAATAGGAAATTTCTTGCTCTTGGGGTAGTTTATACGTCCGCAGAAGAAGAATATAAAGCGGTTGACGTGGTTTCCATTTGAGGCGATCGCTAATAAAATGCTCGTTCCAAATATGGAAGGGAAGCAAGGTGTTGACAATAGACTCGTCACTAACTGGCAAAATATCCGTAATTTCCGCCCAACTGCCGATGCGAACTGTTTCAGGATGCCAGCCTGATGTCACTGGATAAACACCATTGGCATACTCAGCTTTCAGCATGAAAGCTTGTTGATGTTCATAGGTAGGGTAAAGCAAAACTTGCTTGTGGGCAACTTGGAAGTGTCCATTTCGTTCATGGATACCGCCTTTGCGGAGCAACATAATTGTTTTGCCATCTTCCAAGGCATTTACGGCCACTGCCCATTCTTTGAGGGCATGAAAAGTTGTAGTCAATTCCATCAGCATCTATTGTAATTCTGATTTAATTTCAAGCTAAAACCAATAAAGTATGAACTGTCCAAGGGAATGAATTAGGAAGCAGTTATGGAAAAGCGATGTCTACGAAGGGCTTCTCCATGAGAGGCTACGCCAACGCCTACGCTAGGTACTTCTGATGTGCAAATCACACCCATCTTGATGAGAACTTGGCAAGCTGGTAAAAGAATGTGGGTGGAAATTGAGGATGCAGACTCGATTAAAAGTATCAGAGCCTAGGGAAACTGCGTCCTATAGCCCTTCTTCATAATTGTACTCTTGCTCAGTTAGCTTTGGCGTGGTTAATTGCTCAACCCCAAACAAATGCTATCGCCGGAGCGCGTTATGTCCAACAAGCGCGAGACAACGCATTAGCCGCCCAATTGGCAGAAATTGACGCCATTGACGTACTTTTACCGACTATCTGGATGATAATAATCAAATTATGTGGAATTGGTGACAATGCAGTTGCGTTAGCCATGCTTATCTATCCAAGATCCCTTGAACTTTCATAAAGAGAAAGTTAGGGATCAAATCTTATAGCTCTAGATTGCAAAATCTAACAAAAGGTCAACTTTAGTAAACCAAGGGTTGCAATTTAGAAGCTAAGTGCTAATTTAAATAGTAGGACACCAAAATAAAATAAAACCAAACAAAAGGGTAAATGACTTAGTGTCCCCGTGTCATCAACCCAAGCAAATTTCAGCATATCAAATGTGAGAAAAGTGGCAAAAAGCCTAATGTAGAAGGCAAGGCCAAATCCTAAAGCGGAAAAACGCAAGAATGCTGAGTTTGTTAGTTTTTCAGTCCACCTTAGTTATGAATTTTCAATTACTTAATTAGTTTAACAATTTGAAAACTGTGAACTCAAGAAAACCTGGTCAACCTCGACCAGGTTTTTGGCATTTTATTCTGATATAATTTTCTCAGTAGAGCAGAGAGTGCCGGAATTGACGCTTGAGGAGCTAGTCGTGAGATTAAAATAACATTAACAAAAGACATTTAATGTGCCCAAAAAGCTAAAATCTTTTGGTTAAAGTACTTCAATTATTTTTGTTAGAAAAACAAGCCCACTTCTGTTGCTCGTTTTGTAAAATATAAACTCAAATTAAGACACTGGCTAATTTTCCAGCAGGGAATAAAATAAGACAACAACGTATCCTGCGAGAAGAATTTGATGATGAGAGTTTATAGCTTTTTAAATAAAATTACTACAGCGATTATTATTGCGACCCTTTCTTTCTCTTGTAAGTCTTCTGTTAGCAGCAAAACAGAACAGGCAAAAGCAACTGACAAACCAAACTCCCAACAAAATATTGTCTATGGCGATTTAATCATTAAAGAACAATCAGATTATCTAATGATTCCCGTCACTGTTGCAGAGCAGAATGAAGATAAAGGAATTGATTTAAAACTTTCACGTTCTTATGAAAGAAATAACCAATTGTATAACATCATCTTTTATAGGAAACAAGATGGTGAAGCTCATCTTTTATTAAATAAAAAAGCCATTATTACCTCCTTTGATTTATTGGAGGTAAAAGCAGCAAACAAGCCAACTACAAGATTTTGGTTGTATAGAATTGTTGACCAAGACACCAATACAGATAAAACACTCAGCAGCGAAGATGCTACTATCGGTTATCTTTCTGATTTATCAGGTAAGAACCTCCAGCAAATTACCCCAAATAATACTCGAATAATCAGTTGGGTTGTTGTTCCAAGTCAAAATGCAATTTTCCTAAAAATTATCAAAGACTCTGATAATAATAAAAAATTTACAGCCGAAGACAAAACAAACTTTGTTAGAGTCAACCTCGATAAACCCAGTATGGGAACTGAGATTATTAGTGAGCAAATAGAGCAAGAAATTAAATCCTACGTTTTTAAATAATTAAATAAGTGTTTTCAACTCTACAGGGCAAAGTTTAGCTGATAGTGCAGTATCAGCTAAAATCGTTTTGGTCTTTAGATATATCCTTTCTGCAATGCGGTGGGTTTGTTCATATCTAGATGGCCATCAACAAAAGTTTCCAAGACCTAAATGATTCCTAAAATAGAGAATGATTCGGGAATTACGTGTAATGTTAACAACATAGACCTCACTAAGCCAAATACAAGGTAATGTCTGAGGAAAACTATGTAAGTAGCTTTTGGCGATCGCAAAACTTTCGTTTGGAGCCGTGGGGAAATGACTACGAGCCGCCAATTCAAATCAGCGAAGAGCTTTCATTGTCTGAAAGTGATGTTAATTTTAACAGTGGAAACTGAGAATTGGGAATGTTTTGAGTCTCCCCAGGCGCGATCGCTACCTAATCGCCTCATGGTAATTTTCTTCTACCCCCCTCTGAACGCTTACAAAGAATTATCCAGACAAATTGAGGATCTAGAAATTGGGATTAAGTATTTTTTTCAGAGATGAGCAAAGTTTGACATAACCATCTACGCTACTTTCTCAAAACATTTTTTACTCTACCTATATATAGATTGACAAAAATACTGTGATATTAAATAGATTTGAAACTTTAAATTCTTAAATAATTCTTGAGTGATATCACTGAATCTATGCTGCCTAATACAGTTGATATATCTGTATTTATTCGGTAGCTATCACTGGTTACAAAAATCATTCCTACCCATTTCTTCTCTGGTGTCAAATATTTTTGTGTATGACAATCAAAAGTACTGCTTGTTTATCAGTGCAATTGCTGTTTTGTATTCTGTATCACAAATTATCAATTCTAGTAAAATGACCTTATCAAAGGCATTGTAGGATGTTATAATCATGAAGTATCGGACAAATATGTTTTGCTAATTAATCTTTAAGCAGCGAAAAAATGTAATTTATGATGCTGTCAAAGTTGGTTTTGCGTATGCGAACCGTTACACCATACAGGGAAACATCTGAAAATATTAATTACAAAATAAAACATGATTGGTTTAGTTGTAAGTTTGTATTAAGAAGTCCATGTATAAAAATGCTATTATGACAGTTTTAGAACTGGTTTAAGTTGTAGAATGCTACACATTTTACAGTTTAAAAATAGCTAAAATAGAATTGAAACTCTCAATCAGAGAGTAGACCTACACAGTGTTACGAAGAACTTCAATTTTGTATGAATTCAAATAGCCAGTCTGCCAATGCCGACACATATTCCCAACGTTTGGCAGACATTGTGGGAACTGCGATCGCTCTGTTGACTCTTGTCCTACCCGTATTTGTCATCGCCCACTATTCTTCAACTGATGTTCAAAATAACCAGCAACCCCTGATCCAAAACCTACAAGGCAGCAAAGATTGATAAAGCCTCCCACTAGTATTCCACCGGTAGGAAAGCTACAAAAAGAAGAAAACTGATTTTGAGACAGCCTTTGTAGATGTAGATGTCGTTCATCGCGAATAAGCTGAATCTGTATTGTGTGACTCCAGATTTCAGTTGTCTTGACAGAATAGGGGCAGAAATCCCTCCGACAGTAATCAAGGGCAGAGGATATCCATAAATACCCTCTTGGAAAAAGCGTTACGAATAAACTTCGTAACGCTTTTCCCATTTTTTGGAGCGAAGATGATCATTAGATTCTTCCTCCCCCGCGCAAGATCCCCCTTCTTGCCAAAGCAATGGGATATTTTTTTAGTTGGAAGTCCCTTTCCCCTAACTCCGTGTTGTGGAATGAATACCTTGGGAAGAGATCCATATTGCCTTAAAATTCTACACGGGGAGCGAAGCTGACTGAGTGCCCCCATGATTCACTGTTATCAGAGGAGTTTTTTGTGGATTTATCTCGTATTCCTGCCCAACCGAAACCGGGTCTAATCAACGTTTTGATCGAAATTGCTGGCGGAAGTAAAAATAAATACGAATACGACAAGGAACTAGAAGCTTTTGCTCTAGACCGAGTACTTTATTCCTCGGTAAAGTATCCTTATGATTACGGCTTTGTACCCAATACTTTAGCTGATGATGGCGATCCCCTAGATGGTATGGTCATAATTGACGAGCCGACCTTTCCAGGTTGTGTTATTGCTGCACGACCGATTGGCTTTTTGGAGATGATTGACGGTGGCGATCGCGATGAGAAAATCCTTTGTGTTCCTGACAAAGATCCACGCTACACTCAAGTAAAATCTTTGAAAGACGTAGCGCCACACCGCTTAGATGAAATTGCTGAATTTTTCCGTAGTTATAAAAATTTGGAAAAAAAGGTGACTGAAATTCTTGGTTGGCAAGATGTGGATAAGGTTGCAGCTTTAGTAGAAAAATCCGTCAAAGCTTATAGAGGATAATAGAGGAGTTAGGAGTTAGGAGTTAAGAGTTATGAATTTTTATTCCTAACTCCTCACTCCTAATTCCTCACTTCACTTTGCTAACTTTCCCTTGTTACAGATTTTAAAATCTGCCACCAACCCCAAACCAAAATGCAGCGTACTCTCCTTTTGGCAAAAATTCATAACTGCACCCTCACAGGGGCGAATATCAACTATGTGGGTAGTATCAGCATCGATGAAATGCTTTTAGAAAAAGCTGGTATCTTACCCTACGAGCAGGTGCAAGTAGTTAATAATGCCAACGGCCAGCGCTTTATTACTTATGCGATCCCGGCTCCAGCCAATTCAGGAGTAATTGAATTAAATGGAGGTGCGGCACGTCTAGGCATTATTGGCGATCGCTTGATTATAATGACTTACGGGCAGTTCACTTCAGAAGAGTTAAAAAGTTACTCTCCTACGGTAGTCATTGTGGACGAAAAAAACAGGCTGTTGGAAGTACGGCGCTACGATGACCTGCTCAGTAAGGTCTAATTTCAAGAAAAATGTCAAATTTTGAGTCGTCGGGTTCCCAAAGCTACATACCTGAAAAGTCAGCTACCCTGCCAAGCAGTCCATCAGGTGAATTTCTCGTGCAATTCTGGGGTGTGAGAGGTTTGATTCCCACTCCAAGTAGCAACACCAATCGTTATGGCGGTAATACCGCTTGTCTAGAAATGCAGGTCGCTGGGAAACGCTTGATTTTTGATGGCGGTACTGGCTTACGTATACTAGGTAAAACTTGGCAAGAACTACAACAGCCACTAGAAGCCCATTTATTTTTTACCAACTGCCAATCAAATCGTATTCAAGGGTTTCCCTTTTTTGCTCCAGCATTTATTGTGGAAAATTGCTTCCACATTTATGGCACAGCTGCCTCAAATGGAGCTTCCATCAAACAATGTCTGTACGATCAGATGCTCCAGCCACACTTTCCTTACCCTTTACAGGTAATGCAGTCGGAATTGCAGTTTTATAATCTCACTCCAGACAGTGAGGTGAAGTTAGATGATGTCACCATTACAACTGCATTAATTAATCAAACCCAGCGGTCAGTTGGCTACCGAGTTACTTGGCAAGAGTATAGTGTTGCTTACATCACGGATTTGCACCAAAATGCTGAACAAGTGGAGCGAGAGCGAATTTTAGAATTTATTAAAGGCGTTGATTTGCTGATTGCCAATGCTACTTACACTCCCCCTACATCTCACAACCATGACTCTGCTGATTTACTTTGGCAAGCTGCGGTGAATACAGCTCTTGGTGCTGGCGTCCAACGGCTAGCTATTTCTCACCATCACCCAGATGACCATGATGATTTTCTTGATCAGGTTCAGGTCGATATTAAATCTGCTTTTCCTCAGGCAATAATAGCCCATGAAGGTCTAGTATTAAGTGTTGGTAAGTAATTTAGACTTCTTAACATTTTGAAATTGTTATGAGTACTCTCGATCAAGTGCTAGAAGACGCTTTGCAACTTCCCTCCGAACAGCAAGAAATGCTGATCAAGATTTTACAAAATCGTCACCACGAAAACAGTCGTGCAGAAATAGTTATAGATGCTCAACAAACCCTAACTGATTTCCATGCAGGTAAATTTCTGCATCAGTCAGCGCAAGATGTTATTGCAGAATTACGCCAGTCTTTAAACGAACCAGAGAAATGAGACTGCTGGTTTTGACTCCAAAGTTCAAACGAGCATTCCATAAGTTTGTAAAGCGAAATGCTGAACTCCAGTAACGTATTGAAGACACTCTTCAACAAATGGAAGCAGATGTATTTGCCCCAGCATTAGGCACTCACAAACTGAGCGGCAAACTCGACGGTCTTCAGTCCTGCTCTTGTGGCTATGATTGTCGTGTTGTTTTCTCCATTGAACTGGATGCAGAAACGAATACTGAAGCTATTGTTCTGCTCGACATTGGAACGCATGATGAAGTTTATTAACTAGGGTCTGCTGAATAATTATAAAACGTTGATTTCTCAATGTTTTGGGGCTATTTTTGTAGAAACAGATGCAAGTAAATTGGGGTATCAGGCTGAAAAATTTTGCATTTCTAATGGATTAGGTCACAAAAAAACACCAAAAATCATGATGAAACTATTGCCTGTTGCCTATTCCCTATTGCCTACCCCAGCCATCAGACTTTTTCAGCAAGCCCTAACTATCTGATAATATCACTACACGCGCTTTGGGCACAGCATTCCTCATTGGTGTCAACTTAAGCTAGAAATAGCTGCGCTGCGGGCTTCATAACCCGCCA
>NZ_JAWJTF010000034.1:0-35220 GCF_048836525.1 Nostoc sp. CALU 546 | reverse complement strand
CTTTATCTATGAGACAGGGATTTACAATCCCTGGCGGACGTGGGGTTTCGCGTTAAATTGACACCAATGAGCAATGTGCTTTACCCCTACTATTCCACACAATTAAAATTGGCTATTTGCCCCTACGAAGCATTTTGCAATTCAGCTGTGCGGACTGAAAGCTGCTGTGTTTGATTACCCCGTTGCACTTTCACCTGTAATATTTGTCCAAGGCGACTATCTTCCACAACATTCTGCAATTGTTCAGCACTGGTAATTGCTTTACCATCAACTTGCAGAATTACATCCCCGCGCCGGATACCCGCAGATGCAGCTGGAGAATTTGGAACAACTCGCATGACAAAAACACCATTAATTTCTGGTATCTGAATCGGAGAGTTGGGATCGGTATTATTTTGCTTGGCAAGTTCGGGTGTCAAAGTTAGCATTTGCACACCTAGGTAGGGGTGAGCAACTTTACCATCACGTTGCAGTTGCGCTGCGATCGCCTTGGCTTTATCAATAGGAATTGCAAACCCAATACCCATCGCGTCAGGACGAATGGCTGTGTTAATGCCAATCACTTCACCTTGACCATTTAATAGTGGCCCGCCAGAGTTACCAGGGTTAATGGCGGCGTCTGTCTGAATGAAGTCCAAGCGTTTATCACTAATGCCGACTTGGGCGCTGGAACGTTTGAGGGTACTGACAATTCCCAAGGTAACGGTGTTATCAAATCCTAAAGGATTACCAACTGCGATCGCCCAGTCTCCTACCTGTACATTAGTGGAAGAACCCAGGGGTGCTACTGGTAAATCATTACCAGCGTTAATCTTGACTACTGCCAAATCTGTGACTTCATCAATACCTTGAACTTTCCCTTCAAAGGTGCGACCATCTTTGAGTCGGACTGTTACTTTATCAGCCTTATCGACCACATGAGCATTGGTCAAAACTAAGCCGCTCTTGTCAATAATGAAACCTGAGCCTAAACCGCGTAACTGCTCAGAAGGCATCTGTTGGGGGAAACCGTCACCAAAAAAACGGCGGAAAAACGGGTCTTCAAAAAATGGATCAACGCGACGAGTAATTGTCCGCTCAGTATCAATGCGGACAACTGCTGTGCCCACACGGTTCACTGCTGCTGTGACAAAGCTGGTGCTACCGATCGCAGCCGTGGCTGGTGATTGGCGTTGGGCAATGATTTCTGAAGTATCTCCAGCAGTGACTATAGGTGCTGGTTCGGCTTGGGATGGTAACACCTGCAATGTGCTAACCGTGAGCAAAACTCCTAGCGCGATCGCTAAAACATGACTACTGAGTTGACGTAGAGACCGAGATAATTTGGGAAATCGCATAATCACAACCTAATTTATAAGCCTAATTGTTGCTTAGTCGTGACAAATCTATTTACAGTTATTTTTACAAAATTGACGTTGGCTTTTTAGTTCAAGTTTATTGACGTTGGCTTTTTAGTTCAAGTTTCTCCTGCTCTTTCCAATACTAGGTTAGGGCATTTTACGAACTATCTGTAATCAACTTAATGGAAAATCTAACCCAAAAGCTATTATGGACATTCACCCTTTACAAGTTCGGTTTTCACCCATCAATAAAACTTTTGGATTGCGAATTAGACTGTCTGACTTTCTGTTTGAACGGTGGACTATGGATGAACTAACTTTTGTTCAAAATTTCATTTCGACTGGCTGCACCTAGCTGGGGTAAAGAGTTGATGGCTGAGTGAGGAGTGAGGGTAGCGGGAACAGTTGAAGGGATTTGTAATTGTTGGACAACACTTTGCAGTAATTGGTCTTGTCCAGTCCGCAAACCCCAGAGATTTGTACCACGATTGATAATAGCAAACCAAACCAAACCGCGATCGCGCGTGGGCATCACTCCCGCTAAAGCGCTCACATCGCGGAGAGTACCAGTTTTGATCACGGTTGCTGGGGGAATGTGTCTGGCGTGCAGTGTTCCCCGGCGATCAAACCCAGACATAGGGAACAAGTCAGCCAAATTCAGTTGATGGGTGGTTGCTTCCCTTTGAATAGCCATCAACATTGCACAAGCAGCCCTGGGGGAAATGCGATTTTCCTGGCCTAGGCCGGAACCATTGATTAACTGAATTTCCACTTGTGGCACCCTAGCAAGGCTAGCAGCGGTTGATTGCACTACACTTGCTCCTCCCACTGACTCTGCCAGCATCTCTGCCATATCGTTGTTACTGTAAACGTTCATTTCCTTAATTAGTTGCTTCAAGGGTAATGAGCGATGACGTAGTAACAAAGTTTGTTGAGCATTGGGTTGAACCGCAACTTTCACCGCACCAGCAATCACGACTTCAGGCTTGGGTGTTCCCTTGGGCATGATTGAGTGTATGTAAACAGCAGGGCGTCCCCAAGTCGCACGATTTAGTGTTTGCTTAAGTATTAGACCGGCTAGCATCGGCTGACGTTGGAAATTCATGGCAAAATTGCCATTAATGATCAAATTTCCCTTTACCTGCTTGATCCCCATTTTATTGAGAGTATTACCAAGAGCGATCGCTTCTTCCCAAACAAACAAAGGATCGCCACCACCAGTAATCACCAAATCGCCCTGGACAACCCCTTTTACCACTGGCCCAGTGACACTGACGAAAGTATCAAATTGGTGATCTGGCCCCCAAGCTTTCAACGCAACTAGTGAAGTGGCAATTTTAGTTAAAGAGGCAGCCGGCAGAGGTGTTGTACCTTGGTGATTTGCCATCAGCATCGGCCCCGACTGCATCCAAATTCCCTGACTCTCAGCTAGATTTTGGGCGACTAGTTTTGATGTTACTAGCTCTTTCAGATATTCCTGCACCGTAGTTGCCCCAGTTGGATTGGGATCAGGGGCAAGAACTAAGCCAGGACTACTTTGCCAAGTCAAAGCATCTAAGGCATCTAGAGGCTTGATTTGTACCCCGGCCATTTCCAGCCAAAGCGACACCAAACCTGAACCCAATAATTCCAGCATCTTTTATTCCTCTGTTAGGATTTAAGTTTCCTGTGCTAATATACAAGTTTTTTTACGCTAATCAGTATTGAGTCATAATAGCTGGTGTTTTTATCATCTGTAAGTAGGGTGAATAATATTGTTTTTGTGGCTCCTCTGACAATGCCAAAATGCCCATTGCTTATGAAGATAGCCTAATGAGAATAAAAAATCTCTAACTGAGACAATGGGATGAATTAATTATGAGAAAAATGTATATCAAGGTATGAAGCGATCGCATCTCATCAAAATAATTCGTAATTCGTAATTGAATTAGTTAAGGATTCCTACCCCGACTAATTATAAAGCAGCAATTTTAGAATTTAATACGGGACTCAAACCCTAAAATTACCTTAGCGCAGTACGAAATAGTCCGCGAAGTCATTACAAATTACGAATTACGAATTAGTTAATATCTATTTTCTTTCTGGATGTGCTGCATCCTCTGCTGAAGGAATACCCATCTGATTAATTGTGGCAATCATCTGATATAAGCGCCCCAAGTCGCGTTGATTGAAGCACAAAATGAGGCGGGGTAGCCCAACAGTTTCATCTTGTGCTTCTTGAGGTAATGCCTGACTTTTTTCAATTCGTCCTTTAACAATAATGTCGCTGAAATCAGCATTGAGTTGCTCAACAAGAGTGTCTGATATATCTGTCTTCAGGCGGATGACTAATTGATCCCCTACATAACGACTGGAATGATAAACCTGGTAAAAACGGGTGATAGCGTCGCAAGCCACATCCAGATTATCTGTCACTGTGTAAAGGCTAGGGTCTTCGGGGCTGACAAGACCATTTTGCACTAATTGCTTATCAACATATTCGCTCCAAGAGCGCCAGTAATCACCACCAGGGCGATCAATTAAAACTAGAGGTACTGGCCCAAATTTTCCAGTCTGGCTTAATGTCATGCATTCAAAAGCTTCATCTTGAGTGCCAAAGCCTCCCGGAAACAACGCTACTGCATCACTTTCTTTCAGGAGAAACAGCTTGCGTGTAAAGAAATATTTGAAGTGTATTAACTTGGGATCACCTTCTATAAACGGGTTCGCTTCCTGTTCAAAGGGTAACTGAATGTTTAATCCAAAGGAATTTTCTCGCCCAGCACCTTCGTGTCCCGCCTGCATGATCCCACCGCCACCGCCGGTCATCACCATGAATCCTAATTCAGAAACAGCACGAGCAAACTCAAGCGCCATTTGGTACTCTGGTGTATCTGCGGCGAGACGAGCAGAACCGAAGATTGTAACTTTGCGAACGTGTCGGTAATCATAAAAAAGCTGGAAACCGCGCTCCATATCTGCTAAAGCAGCAGACAAAATTTTCCAATCGAGGCGCTCAATTTCGGTATCAGCTAGACGAACAATAGTAGCAAGTGCTTGCTGAATAAATTGCCGATTTTTTAATGTCGGTAAACGAGCGATCAATTCAGCGATATCCGCCTGTAAAGACTCTAATGTGTCAAACGACGCAGATGAGGTCATGAGAACTGCCGCAACAATGGCACTATATTTTACGTGAATGACTTACACTCTAGCAAGCGGGAGATAGCCCTCTGATATTCATTCAAAACTTGGGTTTTATCTTTCCCCTTGTCCCCGCTTCCTCTCAATTCAATCCCAGTTCTTCTCTCAACGCCTCTGGCACATTAACTGCTGTATCTAATCCCCGCACACCTTCCCACTGCTGCTTTTTACCCCAGGTCATTTCTTGGAGATTGGCGTCGCTGAGGTCTGCACCACCCAGAATGGCGTAACTGAGGTTGCTATGGCTAAGATCCGCACCATTGAGAATAGCACCACTGAGGTTACTGCCACTGAGGTTAGCACTGTTAAGGTTGGCATAGCTGAGGTCTGTGCCGAACAGGATGGCGTCGGTGAGATCGGCACCACTGAGGTCGGCGTCGTTCAGAATCACCCCACTGAGGTCGGCTTCGTTGAGAATCACCCGACTCAGGTCTACGCCACTGAGATCGGCACCTAAAAACATTGCACCGTTAAGTCTGGCATTGTTAAGTTTGGCACCGTTAAGTTTGGCGTAGCTGAGGTCTGCGGCAACAAGGATGGCATCACTCAGGTTGGTACTGAAAAGAATTGTGTCACTGAGGTTAGTACCGTTGAGAATGGCGTGACTCAAATCAGCACCACTGAGGTCGGCACGGCAAAGATCGGCATAGCTAAAGCTGACGCAGCTAAGGTTGGCTTCACTCAGATTTGCACCGAAAAGGATGGCATTACTTAGATCAGCATGGCTAAGATTGGTGCTACTCAGGTCAGCGCGGTTGAGGTCGGCATGGTTGAGGTCGGCGCGACTGAGATTCGTACTGCTGAGGTCGGCGCGGTTTAGGTCGGCACGGCTGAGGTTGGCACAGCTAAGATTAGCACCACTAAGATTGGTGCTACTGAGGTCGGCCCCACTGAGGTTAGCACCGCTAAGGTTGGCACCGCTGAGGTTGGCATCACCAAGGTTAGCACCGCTAAGGTTGGCACCGCTGAAGTTGACGCCAGTTAAGTTGGCATCGCCGAGATAAGCAAGGCTTAGGTCAGCGCCACTAAAGTCTGCCCCGGTGAGGTTGGCATCGCCTAAGTAAGCACTCTGAAAGTTACCGCCTTTGAGGAATTGCCCGACTAAACTGCTAAAGTTGCCAATTTCCAGGGCATCGCTATAGTTGATAATCCGCAGCAATTGAGATGTGAAAAAATTGTCTGTGTCTGGTTGTGCAGATGGATAGAAGGTGATTTTTTGTTTGAGTTCATCTTGCTCTTGAGCGTAGCGGTGTAACTCTAACAGTAAAATCAGTACGTTGAGACCTGTATATATGTCTACCTGTCTCAATCCGATCGCAATATTTTGTGCCGCCAGCTTTAATCTTTTTTTCTGAGGTAGGTTATCATCTGGTGTCCCATCGATAAATTCTCCCTGACACCAGCGATGATAAAAATCTTCTAGCCGCCAGAAAAGTAGTTCTGGGCGAATTTTTTTATCAGTCACAACCAATTCCATTACTTGGCTGACTATTTCTGGTTTCATCGCCCCATTGCCTAGTAAATCATAAATTTCTTCATGCATCTGGCGATCGCACACTCTAAAGGATAACCCAGAGGGTAGAGTGCTTAATGTCTGATCGTCTATCTTAGAAGTCAAACCGCTCTTTGGTATTGCCCATTTTTCTAAGCTTTTTTGCAGTCTCGGAGAGTATAAATATTCCTGCAAATCATCTTGAGCAAATTTAACGCTTTTATCTGGTTCTTTAATACTTTTTTCTAGAGGTAAAACTGCTTCGGTTTCTGGCGATGTGGTCTTTGGCATCTCTTCCAACCTTGTACCCCTCACATAATTTCTCAGCAGTTGCCAGACTTGAGATAAATATGTTGACATTTCTGTGTCCGTTGTTACATTTAAGTTACTGTTTTTGATAATCCTGAATTAAAACTTTTTCTATGCTAGTTTGCTATTCATTGCCAACAATCAAGAGTATAAACAAATACTATATTAAAAAAATCATCAGTTGGCTATGTCTATGACGAGCTACTTCTTGTGCATTTGCCAACAGCCTTCCTGGAGGGTGGCTTTTCGCTCATCTGTAGTAACATTAAGCTTCTTCTGTTGAGGTAAATAAAGTGTTAGCTTAAAATTCTTTCCAAAATCAACTAATTTCCATGCTTTTGCTATTTTGTTATGCTTTTTTCCCAAGAAGTTTACTAGTTTGATGTAAAAATAATGCTTACTGTTTCTTGAAGAGGCAATTGTTAGGAGAAATCCTACACTAAAACAGCATAGAAAAACTGAAGGATGGCAACTAAAATTGAAGTCAAAAGTTTATTGCTTAATATAAAGCAGCTAAGAGAATGGGTAAAGATTAGGCTATATAGCTTTACAAAAGTTCAAAATTAATTGCGTGATAGTTATCGGGGAATGGATGCGATGAACAGATTAAGCTTTTATATGATTTTGTTACAGGGTTTATTTTTAGGGATAACAACGGCTAGTGCTAAGTCACCATCTTTTAACAAAGTTGATACCGAGTTGTCAGGCAAACATAAGATTGTAAAAGGGGTAGTTATAGACAGAATTGCAGAGAAATCTCATAATCAGTTAATGACACCAGCTTTATCGCTAAAAAATATTAATATTTCTCAGGAAAAGAAGCTACCTTCGGGACAAGTTTGGGTAGTTAATCAAAATAAACATGCACAGCCTCAACCGTTCATTTGGGTAGTAAAAGATCCTAAAAAAGCAGGGCAGCAACCATTTTTACAAGTTGCAAAACCGAATGCCAAGCCTAATCCTAGTAAACCAGTAGCAAAGGATGATTTAGAGGCATTTGACGAAGTAATCAAAGATACCCAAAAGTCAGGGGGATTATTCACTCTATATCGCAATAAAGAAAAGAATAAAATTTATCTAGAAATTAAGCCAGAGCAACTCAATAAAAATTACCTAGCTACGGCAACGCTGGAATCAGGTATTGGCGAACGGGGTATTTACAGCGGTATGCCTCTACAAGATTTTTTGTTTTATTTCCAACGGGTGGATGATAAACTAAACTTTGTCATTCGCAATGTGAATTTTCGGACTCGTGAGGGAGATCCCCAGGCGCGATCGCTAGCCCGGTCTTTTAGTGACTCTGTTCTCTACAGTATTTCCATTAAAAGTATTCATCCACAACGCAAAACTTTTCTCATCGACTTGGGCGATTTGCTACTGACAGACTTAGCTGGATTATCTGCAAGTTTAGGAGTCCCAGGAAGCACAGACCAGTCTTATTTTGGTACTGCTAAAGCTTTTCCCCAAAATTTAGAAATCGAATCAGTTTTGAATTTCTCTGGTGGTACTGGCCGTGAAAGTGAAATAGCAAGCTTTGCGTCGCTAGCTGACAACCGTGGCTTTACCCTGCGTGTCCACTATAGTCTCTCCCAACTACCTGATAAAGATTATCGACCGCGTATTGCTGACGATCGCATCGGCTATTTCATCACCGCCTACCAAGACTTATCCAAAGACGATCGCGGCGATTCTTTTGTCCGCTACATCAATCGCTGGGATTTGGAAAAACAAGACCCAAAAGCAAAAATTTCTCCACCCAAAAAACCGATTGTCTTCTGGATTGATAACGCTGTGCCTTTAGAGTACCGCGATGCAATGAAAGAAGGCGTCCTGATGTGGAACAAAGCCTTTCTCAAAGCTGGATTCAAGGATGCAATTGAAGTCCGCCAAATGCCAGATGACGCCACATGGGACCCAGCAGATATTCGTTACAACACGATTCGCTGGATTAACACAGTCGATGGATACTTTGCAATGGGACCATCCCGCGTTAACCCCTTGACTGGAGAAATTTTGGATGCAGACATTCTTGTAGATGCCAGCTTTGTCAGGCTACTAAAGAGTGAGTATCGCAAAATCGTCCAACCTAGCCAACAATCTAGCCAAACACAAAATCGCAGTACTTTATCAGCTTTGATGCAAAATCGTCTACTTTGCGCTAATGGTTTAGATGCGAAAAACAATGGTATACCCCAGGAGATGCAAGGGAAACAGGGGTTGTTGAGTCGTTTATCAAAAATGGCAGGCGAGTACGATTTATGCTATGGGATGGAAGCTGCTAACCAGTTTGCCGTTGGTTCATTGGCGATGTCACTGCTGCCAGATACTATGGCCACTCCAGATCAGGTGAAAGAATATATCAATCAATACTTACGTTTAATCATTGCTCACGAAGTTGGACATACTCTTGGTTTACGTCATAACTTCCGTGGTAGTACACTGCTAGCACCGGAGGAAATGAATAATACGGAAATTACCAAAACTAAAGGTTTGACAACTTCTGTGATGGACTATATTCCCCCAAATATTGCCCCTCAAGGGACAAAACAGGGAGATTATTTTCCCAGTATGGTGGGTGTTTATGATGAATGGGCGATTAAGTATGGTTACATACCAATTCAAACATCAACTCCCATAGCAGAAAAGCCAATTTTGGAGGAAATTGCAGCAGAATCTTACAAGCCAGAGTTGAGTTATTCCACAGATGAAGATGTCTATGACCTTGACCCAACTGCCAATGCTTGGGATAACAGTGGTAATGTGCTGCTTTATTCTCAGTGGCAATTGAATAATTCGCGGGTGATGTGGGAACGTCTCGATAAACGTTTCCCAACAGATGGTGATAGTTACAGCGATGTGAGCGAACGTTTTAGTACAGTATTGGGTAACTATTTCCAGCAAATATATTACACCACAAAATATATTGGGGGACAATCTTTCTATCGCATCCGCCCTGGCGAGATTGCCTCCGAGAAAGTCTCTGGAGTCCGCCAACAGCGATTACCATTTGAACCAGTACCAGTTGAACAACAACGGCAGGCCTTAGAAACGCTGCAAAAATATGTGTTTGCAGAAGATGCCCTGAGTTTTTCACCAGAATTACTGAATAAATTAGCACCTTCTCGTTGGCGACATTGGGGTAGTTCTCCTCAAGTTGGTCGTTTGGATTATCCAATTCATGACTTAGTGCTACTGATGCAGGGTTCTGTGTTGCGGGATTTATTCTCAGGCGATCGCCTCTCTCGCCTCAAGGATATTGAACTCAAAACAAAGCCCGAAAATGCACTGACTCTACCTGAACTATTTGAAACTTTACAATCAGGTATTTGGACGGAAGTCATCAAACCAAAAGGTAAACCAATGAAGATTGCCAGTTTACGGCGAGGCTTGCAGCGTCAATATCTGGACATTTTGACTGGTATGGTATTGCGAAAAGAATATGTTCCTGAAGATGCTCGTACTCTAGCTTGGTATAAACTCAAACAACTAGATGAGAAACTTAAGGGGGTTAATTCAGATGATGAATACACCAAAGCGCACTTACTAGAAACGCGCGATCGCATCGAGAAAGTCTTAAACGCCCCGTTGCAAGGGAATTAAAAAAGATAGAAGTAAGGAATTTTACTATAGGACTCATATTTGATTTCGGTAGAAGATTAGCCTATCTACGCAAATTCGTTCAGAAATCAAAGCGGATTCCTATATTAATTCTTTACTTCTCTTCTCTATCCCCTAATTTTGGCTAAATATATTTAGAATGCTCATACAGGCTGAAAAAATAGTTTATGTCAGCTAGAGATAAATTTCACAATGTTGTGAAATCGGCATTACAAAAGGATGGGTGGCGAATTACTCATGATCCTTTGCTAATTCGCATAGAAAATATTACCGATATGTACATCGATTTGGGAGCAGAGAGAATTATTGCGGCAGAAAGAGAGGGACAAATAATAGCGGTTGAAGTTAAAAGTTTTATCGGTACTTCAACTATTTCTGAGTTTCATACTGCGGTGGGACAATTTATTAATTATCGATATGCGTTAGAAGAGATAGATTCTGAGCGAGTTTTGTATTTAGCAGTACCCTTAAACACTTATAACGATTTTTTAAATAAACCATTTATTAAAAGTATTATCCAGCGTAGTCAAATTAATCTGATAGTTTATGATGTGGAAACGGAGGAAATTAGCCGATGGCAGATTTAGATAAATATCGAAAGTGTATTCGGCAATTACTTACAGAATATGCTCAACGCGCCTCCTCTAATAATGAAATTGAAGCTCAAACAATTTTTGACGTAGAACAAGACCATTACCAACTGATATATATTGGTTGGCAAAATAGACGTAGGATTTTTGGCCCTGTGATGCATTTTGATATCAAAAATGGCAAAATTTGGATTCAGTGGAATGGCACAGAAGAGGATGTAGGTGAGCAACTTGCGGCGATGGGAGTACCAAAAAACGATATTGTAGTTGGATTTCACCCACCTTACATCCGGCAGTATACAGATTATGCTGTGAGTTAATCACAAATCAGTTAGAGCGATCGCTTGGAGATCACCCTCTGATGTAAGAGGCACATTAGGTTCTTGTCCCACGCCTTGGCAATGTTGCACAATACACAGGGTTTTCTGCATCAAGTTTATGTATAGAAAACTCAAGATGAGGCAGCAGATGAGAAAGTTAGTTTCCGCCTGCTACCTCTGCATTATCCTAACTACTCAACGCCTTTAAGAACCGTTGTAAACTCTTAAACACACTGGGCTTTCTCGCAGGTGTCGCATCTGTTGTTGTTTGTTGTTGTCCTTTTAAAAGGATGAGATCCAAATCATCACCCGATGGTTTTGTGGGTAATTCAGCAATTCTTTGATATTCGCCACCTGTTTCCAGCCAAACTTCCCATTGTCCTGGGTAGCAACGACGTAGGGCACTTTGATCATCTATGGGGCGCAGGTAATAACAGGATTCAATGGTATTGGTGAAACGTTCACGAGTTTTTCTTGCTGCATAACCAATGCCCACAACCCCGGAATCTTCTAAACGGGGATTTAAAAAAACTAAAGGGCGATCGCCTATTACTTCACATAACTTTTCCAACTGCGGTACTTCTACAGATGTGGGGGCGATGAATAAGAAAATTTCATCCTCTGGCTGAATTTTTGTCTGCAAGGAAGCAGCCCTTCCCGTACCGATATCCAAAATTTGAAATGGTGCATCAGCCCAATTGCGGCGGGCGAGAGCCGCAGCCCCAGCGTCAGCAAAGAAAATCTTCAAACGGGAATCATATTCTGTAAACAGTGGCAGAAATTGTTCCGCCACCGGCATAAACTTGAGTTCTGGGAACAGGAACTCAACTTGTATGCGAGTACAGCCATCTGCAAGGGCAGCTTGAACGGCTATACGAGATTGGGCGATCGCATCTTCAAGACTATTTGGAAGTTCACTCATAATCTACATGGTGCTCTAGTGTCTACTCCCATTGTTTCAGTATTGGCTCTTAATTTCCGTTGAAAAAATATTTTATACCAGTATAATGTCTTATTTTTATAACTTTAGTTATATCTCTATTGATTCTCAACAGTGTTCAATTTGAGTATTTTCTCATCAAGTATGAATTATAAATCATCAAATATCTCAACTGAACTCAGTCGCCAGCAGGAGGAGACTTATCACAATATTTTTTACACTATTAAATAAACCTTATAAACTACTTAGGTAAAAGTATATGCCTCTTCATAAACTTGAACATTTTGACCAAAAGTATCTCGATAGTTTTGGCGGAGACGACATTAAAGCGCTGGATCTTTATACTCAGGGAGGAGAAAGAATTGGTTCCGTGGCTGATGTTTTAGTTGATGACGATGGTCGTTTTCGGTATTTAATTATTGATGTCAGCTTAGATTTTATTAGCAAAAAGATATTGCTCCCAATTGGTCTTTGCCGGATCAATTATCCAGAAAGACGCGTCTATGTTGATGGGTTAAGCAGACAGCAAGTAGAAAATTTACCCGATCATAAAGAAGATACGATCCTTGATAAGGATTACGAAGAAAATGTCCGTAGTGTATTTCGTTCTTCAAACAGCGGTGTGACCTACGATCGCAATACATACAATTATCAGAAAGATCCAGATTTATACGGTTTGAATGAGCAATCTGATCAAACTTTTAGACTCTATGAAGAACGATTAATTGCCAACAAACACCGCATAAAAACTGGAGAAGTAACCGTTGGCAAGCACATTGAAATAGAAACTGCACGCGTTACAATACCTATTGAAAAAGAACGAGTTCTGATTGAGCGAGTCATGCCAACAGAAGCAGGAAAGGTTTTAGATCCCAATGAAATTAAGTTTCAAGAAGGGGAAGTAGCACGCATAGAAGTGTATGAAGAAACGCCTGAGATACATAAAGAAGCCTTTGTGCGTGAAGAAGTCCGGGTCAAGAAAGTAGTAGAACGGGACACTGTGGAAGCACAAGACACCGTTCGTCGAGAAGAGTTAGATGTTGATACTGCGGGTAATTTAAATGTGCAAGAAAATGGGATGACTACACATGAAGCTATTTAATTAGCTAATTAATAAGTTTGTTTGGGAGATTTATCTAAAATAATCATCCAGCTAAAGTTATACCATTTTACATTTTAGATGGGGAATTGCTTTGTTTCGGTTATTCCGTGAATCCTCCATCTAAATAATTCTTTTTAACTTTTTAAGAATTTACATCTTGATAAACAGCGTCAAGATGTAAAAATTTTTGCGAGTATTTTAATATCTTGGTAAATCCATTTATCAAGTCTAGATATTTACAAAAAAAATGAAGAACTCGCAATTTGTATATCTTTATTTAGCTATGTTGATAAACACTTCCTATAACTTTTGATTATTTAGCCTTGGAAAAAATTCATTCGCCAGAAGGAGGTATACAAATCCAAAAATGTCTAGTTTAGTTATTAAGAGATGAAGAGAAAATTTTTGAGGCTAAATATAATGGTTCTTTACAAATTAGAAGATTTTGAGCCTAACTACCGGGAAACCTTTGAAGGTCACGATATTAATGGGCTTGGAGTATATACACAAGGAACTGATGAAAAAATTGGCACTGTCAGCGACGTTTTAGTTGACGAGGAAGGCCATTTTCGCTATCTAGTTGTTGACTTAGGCTTCTGGATTTTTGGTAAGAAAGTATTGCTACCACTCGGTCGTGCTCGTATCGACTATAACGTTGAGCGCGTGTACACAATTGGCTTGACTAGAGAGCAAGCAGAAGATTTACCTGAGTTTAATGAACGTCAAACCCTTGATTACGACTATGAAGAACGGGTGCGTGGTGTATATCGCCAACCCACAGATAACACCCCTTCTGTAGAAGCTTCAGCACCATTAGATACAACACCCACTTACGCCCGTGATAACTACAATTACGAACGTGAACCTTCTTTATACGGGCTAAATGAACAAGATCATCAAACTCTGAGATTGTATGAAGAACGGCTGATTGCCAGTAAACGACGCCAAAAGACTGGAGAAGTAACAATTGGCAAGCATGTTGAGACTGATACTGCACGCGTTGCAGTGCCCATAGAAAGAGAACGAGTTGTGATTGAACGTGTAACTCCAACAGATGCGGGTGCATCTGTCTCTGCACGCGAAGCAGATTTCCGTGAAGGCGAAGTTGCTCGCATAGAAATCCACGAAGAAACTCCTGATGTTCGCAAAGAAGCATTTTTGCGTGAAGAAGTTAGAGTGAGAAAAGTGGTAGATCAAGACACAGTTGAAACTCAAGAAACTGTGCGTCGTGAAGAGTTAGATGTAAATTCTGGTAATCTTCCGATTCAAGAACGCTAACTAAATATAGTCATTAGTTACTAGCTAATGACTAATAATTAATTCGACACAGTGCAGGTAAGGCTGTTGAATGAATTAGCCTTACCTGTGCTTGCAATGATTGATGCCACTTTAGATTTGGGATTGCGAATTTTACTCTTGATGTAGCTTGAATAAATATATCTATCGCAAACCTTTTCTGGTATCAATGTGACTAATTTAATCTAGCTAAATAGAAAGCAGTTCATAAATTTTGTATATGAATAGCCAACTGATGGCAAAAAACATTAGACAGTCAAATGGTAACCCTGGCACTACTAGCACCTCACTGGCAGAGTTAAGAAAGAAGGTGAACAATTTTGCTGTCTTTGATAAGCAAGGTCAGTTAGTAGGAAGAGTTCATGATTTAATTGTGGATGATAATCGTCGCCTAAACTTAGTTATATCTAGGCAGATTAATCAAAAAACTGTAGAATATGGTCAGCAGTTAGCCGATAAGCATACTTCTTTATTTCGCTTGCAGAGCCAGAGAATAAAACAAATTGACAAGCCGAATAAATCTGTTTTCATAGACTTAAACAAATCAGAAATAGAGTATATGCCTGAATATTTAGAAACAGAAAAACCAGGCGATCGCAACTCAACTGAGCAACTAGCGAATAATCAAACTACAAATAGCCTAATTGATCCCGTAAATTTAGAGCAGGCTACTGAAGAACATATTATTCGTCTATTAGAAGAACGACTAGTTATTGAAAGCAGTAAGCGTAAAGTTGGTGAGGTAATTGTTCGCAAAGTAGTTGAAACCCGGATGATACAAGTTCCTGTCCGGCGTGAAAAGCTGATTGTGGAACAAGTTAGCCCAGAACACAAACAACTCGCAGAAATTGATTTAGGGGAGGGAGAAATTGCTGGCGTTGACTTGACCGATGTAGAAAGACTTGAATTTACAGGTCTTGACAGCGGTTTAACGGTAAGCAGCGAATTTAGCTCACCTAAAATTGCTAGTTTATTATTGAATGCGATCGCACTAGAGCAAAATCACGGCTGTAAGCGAGTGCGAGTGACCATTGCTGTTGAAGATGAGTCACACCAGAAAAAATACCAGGAGTGGTTTGACCGCTGTTCTAAAGGTCAATCACTAAAACCAGAAAAATAAGTTTCTAGCAGATAAATTACTAGGGTGGGCATTGTCCACCCTATTTTTTTGCTGATTTGAGGAAAAAAAGTTGAAATTTCCGTTCTTTTGTGGATAGTGTGGAATGTCTCTAAAGCAACTTAATTTACAATACTAAGCAGTTGCCGTTCTTTTGGCTACTTGCAATGAAATTTCGACTGAAGAGACTTTCACGGAAGAAACAACAGCATCTAATCCCACCGATTCAGATTCAAGTTCGAGATGGAAAATTTGAGATTATGGGTATGGGTGTATGGCATTCCTACTGGCGCGATCCCTATCATCTCCTGCTAACGATTCCCTGGACTGGCTTTCTGATCCTGATTTGTACTTTTTATATAACTATTAATGCTCTATTTGCCCTAGCTTACTTAATAGGAGGAGATTGTATTGCCAACGCCCGACCTGGCTCTTTTTTAGATGTCTTCTTCTTTAGCGTCCAAACCCTAGCATCCATCGGCTATGGGGCAATGTATCCTAAAACAACTTACGCCAACATTATTGTCACCATTGAAGCAATGATCGGTTTGGTGGGAATTGCTGTGATGACAGGACTCGCGTTTGCTCGATTCTCTAGACCTACAGCCCGTGTGCTTTTTAGTCGTGTAGCAGTAATTACATCTCATGATGCAATGCCAACTCTCATATTTCGCACGGCTAATCGGCGTCGCAATATGATTCTGGAGGCGCAAATGCGAGTCTACTTGATGCGCGACGAAGTAACCCTAGAAGGGCAATTCATGCGTCGATTCTACGATCTCAAACTTCTGAGGAGCCAAACGCCTAGCTTCACATTAAGCTGGTCAGTGATGCATGTCATTGATGAGTTTAGTCCTCTATATGGGATGACACCAGAATCGTTAACCCAGACAAATACTATAGTGATTATCTCTTTGAGTGGCATTGATGAAACGGTTGCACAGGTTGTTCATGCCCGTCATAGTTATGGTGCTAATGAGATTTTGTGGAACAATCAATTTGCCGATATCTTTTACCACACACCCGATGGACATCGCTACATTGATTACAATCGCTTCCACGATGTTTTACCTTTAGATGAAAATAGTTGAAATTTCTGAAAGTTATTCGGAAGTCTGATTGAGTTGTGGTTGTAAGGGTTTAACGACCACGCGACCATTTTCAACTACAGTGCAACTTTTAACTATGCTCTTACTGTGGTTAACTGGCACATCCTGGCACTGGTTCTGGTGCGAGATGTTTTGCTCTTGTTGTTGGTTGAGGACGACAACACAAGAGGGGCAGGAGGCGAAGGACATATAACGTATTTTGATCTCTATATTAATAATTATCGCGCTACTGATGCTGTTTGGCTGAAAAATTTGCTACCCATGATGTGCTAGCCTACCATCCTGAAATTTAATTCAGTGCTGATTATTGCGTATATGCGAAACTATGGATGTAAGTACTTGCTTTCTTGTGCTTTTAGCCTGTGTAAACAGGAAAGCGGCTATAGATCCCGCCCCGCTTTCCTCTCTGCCCAAAATTGTTTGGCAGGGTTAGACAGTGGGTTTTTCTAATGAAAAAATTTTTGAGATATGTGGGTTTAGGTTTACTATCTACGTGCTTGACTGCTACTCCCGGATTGGGAGCTGAACGCATTAGCTTTTTTTACCCTCCTTTTGGCGAATTCTCTTTATCTGTGGACTCGCTAGAAACTTTTGCGAAAGAAGGCAAAATCGATGACGAACTTTCCTTTTACGCTAGTCGTGCTACTCCTGAACAAGTTGCTCAACTGCGGGATCTACTCCAGCAAAGGTTCAATGTAACTCCTACACTAGTCTCTCAAGTTACCTACTCACCTATAGGCGAACAGCTGATGCAACGTTTAGGAGAGTTACTTCTCACTGAGTCTCGAAATAATGGTTTCTATGCTATACGTGCCTCTTTGATTTTGTCTGCTGCTGATCAAGAGGGTTTAACAGTTGTGAATTTGCTGCGTAAATTTCCCAGCAATACTATGCGGGTGAATTTCACAGAGGGGTTAAGGATAGTCGATGACTTGTCGCAATTGCTCAAAAGAAAGGATGAAGTTGTTGCCTCTCTTCAAAAAGAAGCGATCGCACAAGCAGCAAATTCAACTGTTGACTTCTCGAAAAAACTAGATTTGCGATCGCCAGGACAATTCCGCTCGCAGAAAAAAACCTTGGAGCTAAATGACTTTTCTCGCAATCGCCGTCTACCTGTGGATATCTATTTACCTACAACTCAAAACTTACAACTCAAAACTCAAAACTCTCCATCACCCCCCTTTCCCCTGATTGTCATTTCTCATGGTGTCGCCTCAGACCGTTCTCCCTTTGTCTACCTGGCAGAACATTTAGCATCTTATGGTTTTGCCGTTGCTGTTCTGGAACACCCTGGTAGTAATGCCGAACGCATTCAACAATATTTTGCAGGTTTGGCGGGGCCGCCAGAAGCAGCAGAATTTCTCAACCGACCTTTGGATATCAAATATCTACTTAATGAACTCGAACGTCTAGACAAATCTGATCCTACCCTCCAAGGAAAACTCAATTTTCAGCAAATTGGGGCGATCGGTCATTCCTTTGGCGGTTATACGGTTTTGGCTCTAGCAGGGGCAAAGATTAACTTTGAGCAACTACGCCAAGATTGTAATCCCAATAATTCATCGTTTAATTTGTCGCTGATTTTGCAGTGCCAAGCAACTGAGTTACCTCCGGGAAATTATGAACTCAAAGACGATCGCATCAAGGCCATCATTGCGATTAATCCCATTGATAGTTCAATTTTGGGTCAGTGGGGAGTCAGTCAAATTAAAATTCCGGTAATGCTGGTAGCAGGTAGTCAAGATATTTTTGCCCCACCCGTATTTGAGCAAATTCGTCCCTTTACCTGGCTTTCGGACTCCAATAAGTACCTGGCTTTGATCGAAAACGCTACCCATTTTTCTGCGATCGCTGAACCTACTGCTGAAAACAATGTTTTACCTGTGCCACCTGCTTTGCTGGGCCCCGATCGTGATGCTGTTTATTCCTATCTCAACGCCCTTAGCCTAGCTTTTGTAGAAACCCATATCCTCAACCGCCCTGAATACCGTTCTTATTTGCAGCCCTCCTACGGCACATTCATCAGTAAAGAGCCGCTTAATCTCAGTCTTTTACAGTCATTGCCAGTAGATCAATTCAATCAAATTTGGAATGGCTCAAATCCCCAGTCAAGCAAAGCATCAAATCCTCAACCTACTTCTTTTTAGGAGGCAGGAGGCAGGAGGCAGGAGGCAGAAGGCAGGGGACAGGAGGCAGGGGACAGGGGACAGCTTTCAAGGGTAGGTATTTAAAAATCAGGCAGTAGAGAGGGTGATTTGAGAGACATGGAGTTGTGGAGTCAAGGAAGGCCAAGGTTCAGGGAAAAAGCTACCTTGAGGTAGGGGAAGACGATTAAGAACGGCAGCCTTAATCACTAAAAATCCACGACGGAAACATGAGAGACAACGATGGAAGACACTATTTTTCAAATTGCGTCGTGCAACGTGGGTTTGTGGTAATTCGTCTAAACTACTAATAGGCAAATTGGCATCAATAGCACCTCCAACACTAACCTGCCATAAAGTAGCGATTGCGATCGCTAACCAATGTCTCTCGGCTCGTTTGGTATCTGTCATTTTAGTTTGATGCCAAGCAAAACCACCTCTTTTACCGTCTTTAAATAGACATTCAATCCAAGAGCGCATCGAATACCAACAAGCATCCGCAACTTCGGGTTGTAAATCGGTGAGAATTAACCAAGGTTCGGCATAGCCCTCGTCATGACGGGCTAACAATGTACATTCAATCGGGTTACTTTTGAAACAAGTTACCAATGACTCAAATGACTGACCAACTTCTCGAACAAGAGTATTTAGAGGTAGCCAAGAAACAGTACCTTTAATTTGAAACTGCCCCTGAAGGTTAATCCGCATAAAAGGATGCCAACCACAGTTCAAGATTTGTTGATACAACCACTCAGCATAAAGCCCTCTATCTGTGGTGACAATTACAAACCAATCTGGTGGTACAGTTTTGTCTATATGGCGAAATAATTCTTCCCAGTGAGGTTTCCAACTTCCAGGAATGGTAGCTTCAACTATTTTCCAGGCAATTGGAATTCCACAGCCACGGTAAACAATGCTAATTGCTAATACAGTAAAGCGATCGCTTAAAGTTGAAGCATCTGCTGCCAATGCTAGACGTTTTTCACCTTTAGGCCAAAGACTTAGAATCCAAGATAGTAGTGGACTAAAACAAGATGTCACATCCAATGAAGTTCGACCAGTTTTTGTTTTATCTTCTGCGTCTCGATACCATTCCCGCAGTTGCTGACGTATAGTATTCTCCTTTTTACCCAGTAGTTCTGCTAAAAATACTGAAACCGTTGTCAGTCCACTTGATTGGGTCATTACTATCCCAAAAGTCCACATTGCCAGTACAACAGCTTGAGGTTTTGTGAGATTTGGCATTTTTTCAATTACTTTTCTAGTCCATTCTCTTAATTCCTCGCTTTTTCCTACTTGCATTCACCCTCCTGCACCCGTAGTAATTCTGCTGATAAAAGCTAGATAGTATTTTACCTGCAAAAATACGCCTTTATTAAATACCTACCCTTGAAAGACAGGGGACAGGGGGCAGGGGGCAGGAGGCAGGAGGAAAGAGTAAGCCGATTGAACTGCGGGGATAATTACTAATTACGTAAATATACGGAGTGTAGCTTTAGGCATAATCATCAATTAGGAATCATATTGACTTACAGTTCAGATCCCCAAATCCTCTAATAATTTGGGGATCTTATTGTTGATGGATGATTGAAGTTTGCTATAGACAAGGCAAGTCTCAAGCCTTACTTTGATAAACTCAAAGCTAAACCTAAAGAAATTAGCATTTGTCTTAAAGTTTGGTTGATAATTCAAGACAATCATTTAGCCTACTCCTACTCTTTTCAAAAAATAAAAATCATCAACCTGTATTTTCAATAAAACAGTAAATTTACTGATGTAATTCTGTGAGTTTATTTGGAACTAACTATTGCAACCATAAGGCAAAATGCTATATGTCTTTTTTGTCTCTAAGCTGTGAATTAGACATAGCAATTTCCCAAAAAAGTAGCTCTTTGTCAGGGAATTAAGATATTTGTACTGAGGGATTCATAAAAACTTATTTAATAAAATCTTTTATATATATATGCTTGTCGTTAAGAAGTATTAAGAAATCCTTATTAAAGAATATTGCAATACCTTGATTTAATTGCTAACGTGTGTATGACAACGATGCTGATGAGCGCTCGGATCTAGGAGACATAAAAATCTATGAGCTACATGCATTCAGCCAATTGTGTTAGGGTTTGACGGGTTAAAAACGAGAAATTTCTGCCTCGTATAGACAATTATGAGGAATTGCAGATTAACCAAGAAATATCTCGTTGCCAAAGGCTTAGTTTCAGTTTGATTTCAATTGTGATTGATTATTTGTCTTACCTTGTGCCGACAAGCAAGTAGCTCTTGATTGTGTATATCGGCAATAACGAAGAGTTTGGTAGGACTTAGATTTTGGAGGATAAAACGAATGGAGATTCAAGGTAAAGTTGCCCTAATTACAGGGGCTTCTCGTGGTATTGGACGAGCGATCGCTCTCGAACTAGCGCAACAAGGCATCAAGCGGCTGATATTGGTGGCACGCGATCGCCAAAAGTTAGTTGAGGTAGCCGACGAAATTGAGGCGATGGGAACAAAAACTGCGATCGTAGCCTTAGATTTGACGCAGACAATTGATGTAAATATCGCTGTTGCCCAACTGTGGCGCAATTTCGGGCAGATTCACCTGCTGGTTAACTGTGCGGGAGTCGCATACCAAACCTCGTTTTTACAATCTAAAATGCCTCAAGTTCAAGAAGAACTCTCTGTGAACTTGTTAGGAATGTACAACCTCACTAGTTTGATTGCTCGACGCATGGCCAGCCAAAGACAAGGAACAATTGTCAATGTATCGAGCCTGATGGGGAAAGTTGCAGCACCAACGATGGCGACATACTCAGCAACCAAGTTTGCCATCTTAGGATTTACCCAAGCCTTGCGCCAAGAACTAGCTGAACACAATATTCGCGTCATTGCATTATTGCCTTCCCTGACAGACACAGACATGGTGCGCGACTTAAAATTATTTCGCTGGGTGATCCCCATGACTCCCCAGCAAGTGGCGAAAGCACTTGTTACCGGAATGCAAAATGATTCACCAGAAATTTTAGTCGGATGGCAAAGTCATTTAGCGGTGTTGTGTCAACGCATCGCGCCTTGGTTGCTAGAGCTAATTTTACGAATAGCAGCTCCGCCAGCACCAAGAAGACAACGACCTCTGGAAAAACTTATCCCTTCGCGTAGCGTCTCGTAGAGAAGGGGAGACGCCGAGGGCGATCGCTGACTCAACACTCAGCATTCCTGAACAAACTTGTCCGAAATCTTCAGTCGTTTAGCTTTATTCTTGTGCAACAAAGCAATGCTCACAGTGCCAAGAAATGCTAATAAGCTGAAAGTAGAACTAGATTCAGGAACAGACTTAGGATTCTCAATTTTGAGAACTTGTCCAAGTCCAGGGCGATCGCCTCGGTTTGTCACGTAGATAGCACCATCAGCACCAATAGTCAAAGCAGTAGGAGACTCTAATCCATTGCCACTAAGAATAGTTGTGCGAGTTCCATCACTCGCTATTTTAATCACAGCACCATCTAGATTACCTTTCCAGAGTGACTCATTAGCGTACTGCAAAGCATATAAATTACCCTCAGCATCAAAATCTAAGTCAGTAAGTTGGGTAAAGCCATCGGTATAAACTGTTGATTGACCATCAGCACCAACTCGATAGATTTTTGCTTCACCTTCTGGAAAAGGAAAACCAGTTAATTGGCTAATATAATAAGCGCCATCTGGGCCTTTAGCGATATTTGTCGGTACAGCTTGGATTTCAAATGGCGATGATGATGCGCCAGAGGGAAAAATTGGATTAGTTAATGTCTGCCGGGGAATTGTAGCGATCGCCTTTAAATTACTTCCATCAGTTCCTACACTGAGTAACTCATTAGCACCGGCATCAACTGCAAAAATGTTATTCCCATCTAAAAGAAGAGAGAAGGGATTGCTAATTAGATCGCCTTGATCTGGATTGTTTGCAAGTTCATAATTAGCTAAATCAGCAACACTAGTCCACGAATTTGTATTGAAATTAGCAGTAATGATTTTTCCTAAGTCGGTGTTACCTAATGCCGCCCGAAATGTGGGATTTGAACCATATCCAATTGCAATATAAGGCTTGCCAGTAGCATCAAATTTGATATCTTGAGGCCCAGAAGTATCAGTACCATCTGGTAATGCTAAAGAAGGAAGTCCTGTAAGTATACGTTCTTGCGTACCATTTGCAATTTTGGTAACTGCACCAGTTGTGCCATAACATAAAGATTGGTTGGCAACGCTCGGTGAAGGAACACAAGCTCCACTGCCGCCTGTTCCTGCTTCGGTGACGTAGAGATTCCCATCAGTACCAAAAGTTAGACCTCGTGGATTATTAAGACCATCAGCAATTACCGAAAATGATGCCGCCTCTGCTGCTTTCATTCCCGAAAAAGCAGCAATACAAACACTCAAAAATGTAATTCCAAATTGTTTTAGTTTCATGAGACTCCTCCTAAAATTAAATTTGCCTAAAGCATAGAATAGAAAGTTTTATCTTGAAAAATAATAATATTTAATGTTTATAGTTTTTGGGGATTTTACAGCTTACTTTAAAAGAAGGAAACAGATCCAAGCCCAGAAATTCAGGTTTTATCTGGATTTCTGAATTTTGAGTTGTATCATACCATTTCCAAAAATCTTTGCAACATAATGAATCGGCTATAGAGGCGTACAGATGTACATCTCTAGCAACAAAATTAAATAGAATTGCTGTATATTCTCTAACGCTTTTTATACAAGTGTGATATTCCAACTGTTGAACTACACAGATTTTGCGGGACTACAAGGTGATCGCAGTTTGCATCAATACATAAAGTTACAGAGCAGAAATTGCTGTGCGATCGCATAATTAGACATACCTTGTTTCGGAGCAAACAGAAATGCTTTCCTTCCCTACAACTCTGACTCCTTTGCCCGAAATCATTGATGGCTTACCGAATATTTCTGGTTGGGAAACAGAGGTTCTCTCTGTAGTTAACCAAGAGCAACCAGTATTTTTACCCACAACGAATATCCGCTTAGAAGACGTAAATGCTGTATTTGCGATCGCTTTGCACATGCACCAGCCAACTATACCTGCTGGAAATGGCGGTACACTGATCAGCAATCTGCAATATATGTTTGAACATCCCCATGAAGGGGATAACCACAACGCAGATCCTTTTGCCTATTGTTACAGTCGCATGGGTGACTTGATCCCCGAACTTGTGAGTCAAGGTTGCAATCCGCGTGTGATGTTGGATTACTCTGGTAATCTGCTGTGGGGACTGCGGCAAATGGGACGTGGTGATGTTCTGGATAATCTTAAACGGATTACTTGCGATCGCACCTACCAACCTTATGTAGAATGGCTGGGTACAATGTGGGGTCATGCAGTTATTCCTTCCACACCCATAGCAGATATAAAATTACATATCGTTGCATGGCAACATCACTTTGCCGCAATTTTTGGTTGGGAAGCACTAGCGCGAGTTAAAGGATTTTCGCCTCCAGAAATGCACCTACCAAATCACCCTGACGCTCTCTTTGAATTTGTAAAAGCGCTGAAAGAATGTGGATATCGCTGGCTACTTGTTCAAGAACATTCTGTAGAAACTCTTACTGGCCAATCTCTCACTTATAAACATTTACCACATCGTCTAATTGCCCGTAATTCTCAAGGCGAAACAATTAGCATCACAGCTTTAATTAAAACCCAAGGTTCGGATACTAAATTAGTTGCTCAAATGCAGCCTTATTATGAAGCGAAAACATTATCCAAACAACAAGTTGGCGGTGTATTTATACCACCAATAGTTAGCCAAATTGGTGATGGTGAAAATGGCGGTGTGATGATGAATGAATTTCCTAGCGCTTTTAAACAAGCTTGGGGGGATATGGTAAATAACGGCGGAGGAAAATCAGGTGTTGTTGGGGTGTGTGGTACAGAATATTTAGAATTAATCGAAGCTGCGGGATGTAAACCTGAAGATTATCCAACTTGTCAGCCAGTCGGACAACATCAAATTTGGGAGCGAGTTTCACCAGAGAATATTCAACCGCAAGCTGTAGAGAATGCTATTCAAGAATTGAAGCAAACAAACTCTAATTTTCATCTAGATGGAGCCTCGTGGACAAATCATATCAGTTGGGTAAAAGGATATGAAAATGTGTTGTCTCCCATGTATCAATTAAGCAGTTTATTTCATCAGAAGTTTGATCCATTGCTGCAAACTGACTCAGCAGAACCAGTCACCAGACAATCTCAATATCGTAACGTTCTTCTACATAACCTTTTGCTGCAAACCAGTTGTTTTCGTTATTGGGGACAAGGTGCTTGGACTGATCACGCGCGGGAAATTTACCAACGTGGCGAAAGCTTGCTGCAAACGACTGTGAGATTATAGATCAATACAGTTCAGATAAGCTCAAAATCCTCATGTAGAGACGCGATAAATCGCGTCTTCAAAGACCAAATACTTAGCTGAGGTTTAATCAAACTAAAGGCAATAGGATTTCAAATTTTGTACCCATACCAGTCTGTGAATGAAAATTCAATTTACCGCCATGTCTCACAGTAATAATTCTATAACTTACTGCTAAACTAGTATTTTTACCATTCTTTGTTTCAAGAGAAAAAGAATCCGTAATTTGCTGTTGTAATTCTTGAGACATTCCAGAGCCATTGTCAGCAATGCGAATTAAAACCCAACGAGAATCTGGTGCATTTGGGTCACTTGTTTCTTGTGAAATAACTTCTGTGGTAATCTCAATTCGGGGTTTTTGAACAGTCTTTGTCTCATCTACATGCAACTGCTGTCGTACTGCTTCATTGAGTAAAGTATCAACAACTTCACTTAAAATATTCAACAAAACCTGGTTTAGCTGCCCCATAAAGCAATACACGGGCGGTAATTGCCCGTAGTATTTGACGATTTCAATTTCTCCTTGAATCCGGCTATTAATTAACAGAATAATACTATCTATACAGGCATGTAAATCTACTGGTTTAGGATAGAGTTCATCGATATGACAAAAGTTTTGTAGGCTGGTGACGAGTTTCTTTAATCTTTCTGCTCCGGTGCGGATACTGGCAAGCGATCGCGACAAATCTTGTTCTAAAAAATCAAATTCAATTTCTTCTTTGATCTGATTAATTGCCTGAGAAACTGATGGTAACTCTTGATCGTAAGCTGCTATCAGTTTGAGTAAATCTTGGCTGTAGGTTGAAACATAAGTTATGTTACCCCAAATAAAGCCTACTGGGTCTAAAATTTCATGCGCTACGCCGTCAACCAAACGCCCCAGATTTGCCATTTTATCATTTTGAATCAATTGGGCTTGGCTACGTTCATACCGCACTAGATTGTCGATTCCTCGAATTTGCCAAGAAATAATATTCAATTCTTGGACATCTAACAATCTATAAGCACCAGATTCGGTTTGTACTACAATTGGTTCTGCTAATAATTCTGGCGATCGCTTTAAGCTAAGTTGCATCGTAGTTAAAATCGATGTTGTATCTGCAACCAGCAACATCGGCGTTCGCGCATAGCTGTAGAGAACGGCTAATGGTTGCTGAACAAATAACTCTTGTCCGAATGGGCGAATCAAAAATTCCAGCAGTCGCCGTCGGGAAATCATTCCAATGAATTGTCCCTGTTCTACCAAAATTACTCCTGGTAACAGGGGATATTTTTCCAAAAAACTAGCCACTTCCATACCGGTGTGGTTGATTTCCACCGTGAAGTTATACATTGGTAGCTCTTGGAGGGTTGAATCCAAACCAAGATCGCGATCGCTACCCTCAGACAAAAATGGCGGTGAGATTTGGTAACTGAATTCTTCTGGCACTAGACACCCTGATTTTTTCAAAGACAGGTAAACAATAAGTTAATATTTTACATTCTGCCACCCTCAAAATCCGGTTTTGGTTTGGGTATTTAGTAAGACTAGTGGTCTTGAAGGCGAAAATCTTTCTCAGGTGACTGGAAGCAATTGCCGTGCGATTTCTGATTTGGGCGGAGAATATTTACAGAGGGCGTTGTTGCATGAATAGAGAAAAATGGTAAATTTTACTTATTCCTTCCTACCTCTACTAATCCCCTCCTAGTTTCTTAGTTGGACTATGAAGACGAAAGCCAAAACTAACTACAGAGTCCGTAACTGGCAGGAATATGATGCGGCGCTCAAGCAGCGAGGGAGCCTGACTTTCTGGGTGAGTGAAGAAGTAATCGAACAGTGGCGCAACGAAAAGAAAACAGGACGGAAAGGAGCCTCCAACTATTACAGTGACGTGGCGATCGCTACGATGGGAACTGTACAATCGGTATTTAACTTAGCAGGGCGGCAGACGGAAGGATTTCTAGAATCACTGTTTATCTTGATGGGAATTGAGTTGAAGGTACCAGATCACTCCACCCTATGCCGTCGTTTGAGCAATTTATCGGTGGAACTGCCCGTAATCCCAAAGGATGACGCAATCCATGTTGTAGTGGATTCAACTGGGGTAAAAGTGTATGGTGAAGGAGAATGGAAAGTTCGCACACATGGGGTAGGTAAACGACGGACGTGGCGGAAGTTGCATCTGGGAGTTGATCAAGGAAGCGGAGAGATTTTGGCTGCGGTGGTGACTACTAATGATGTAGCTGATTGCGAGGTACTACCCGACTTGTTGGAGCAGATTGACTCCAATATTGAACAAGTATCTGGTGATGGCGGTTATGACACAAACAAAAGTTACGACACAATCACTCAACGCCAAGCCAAAGCAGTGATTCCACCTCGCAGTAACGCTCAGATTCAACAGCCTCATAACTCTGAACTGCCTCCACATCAAAGAGATGAAAATTTGCGTCGGATACATCAAATTGGTCGCCAGCAATGGAAGCAAGAAAGTAGATATCATCGACGTTCTTTGTCTGAAACAGCTATGTTTCGACTAAAAATTATTTTTGGGGGTAAGCTAAGACGACGCTTTTTTGACAATCAAGCTGTTGAGTTATTTCTGCAATGTGCTGCACTTAATCGCATGATTCAGTTAGGCAAGCCAGATAGCTACAAAGTGGAAAAATAATTACTAACTCTGCTAAGAGTTGGTGTGCCTTTTTTCTGTTTCATGCAACAAAGCCTTTACAGAGCGATGTCTACGACGGGCTACGCCTATGCAAGCTACACTAAAAACAACCTTTACAAAGCGTGCAAAGGTAGCGTTATGACCTCTGTAACCAATCCACCCAACGCCCTCACCCCTTTCCCTGACCATACCCAGCTTCCTGATTCCGATGGCACGTTTGTGTTCGCGGAGCGTGCCGAAGGCAAAAACTGGCAAGAGCATCCTCAAAGCATCTTACTAACTGATTCGATTACACCTGTCCTCAAGCAATTAAGTCCTGAAGGCCAATATTGCATTGGTCAGGACTTAGGCATTTACTGGCGCTTGACTGATCCCCCGGAAAAAGGCGCAGAAGCACCGGATTGGTTTTATGTACCGAATGTACCGCCTACACTAAATGGGCAAACGCGACGTTCTTATGTATTGTGGCGGGAGTTTATTGCTCCGTTGATTATCTTGGAATTTGTCTCTGGGGACGGTAGTGAAGAACGAGACAAAACTCCTTGGAAGGGTAAATTTTGGATTTATGAACAAGTAATTCGTCCTCCCTTCTACGGCATTTATGAAGCGAGTAAGGCCAGTATAGAAGTTTATCATCTGATTGAAGGACAGTATCAGATATTACCAGCAAATGAACGAGGACATTATCCCATAGTTGCTTTGGGTGTTGAATTAGGTTTATGGCAGGGAGTTTATCAGAATGTGGAATTACCCTGGCTGCGTTGGTGGGATTTACAAGGTAATTTGCTGTTGAGTGGGGATGAAAGAGCAGAACAAGAACGTGAAAGAGCTGAACAAGAACGCGAAAGAGCCGAACAAGAACGTGAAAGAGCTGAACAAGAACGTGAAAGAGCCGATCGCCTAGCTGCCCAATTGCGATCGCTCGGCGTTGAACCAGAAACCTGATATTTTACTAGAAATTACGAATTACGAATTACGAATTAAAAAAGGCTGGTGTAAAACAGTCATCTGTGGCTTAATTTGTTTAGACACAAATTTTACTGCTACCAGGGTAATCACGATGACAAATAAACCTCCTTCCGAACCAGAGTCATCCCAAAGAACTGCCCTTGGCTTTGATGAGTTTATAGCCATTCTGGTTGCGTTCACCACTATCGGAGCAATTCTTTTTTGGTCATTGTCCCGCAGGGATTCTAGCTTAGACTTAAACGGGCTGCTGTCGCCTTCCTCCACTCCGTCTTCTAGTGTTCAACCAAATCAAGTATTGCCTTCCCCTACTCCCAAGGTAGAAGCAAATGCAGTGCCGAAAAACGTTCTACCCTATTCTCCAACTGAGCCTGTTGTTGAACCCACGACACCTTCATTCCCAACTAATAGCGCAACTCCTTCTGGCGCAGTGTTGCCATCTACTCAGGTAATCCCAACTCAATCCCCACAAGCACCTGTATCCTCTTCAAGAGAAGTTGAATCGACAATCGTATCATCAGCATTGCCTTTAGTAACTCCGGCAAAACAAAAATCAATCATTCCGCCGCCAATTGCATTTAACGATGTGCCGACTGACTTTTGGGGTCGGCGTTTTATAGACGTTCTTTCTTCCCGTGGTATTCTCAAGGGGTTTCCTGATTATTCTTTTAGACCAAATCAGCCTGTAAACCGCGCCGAATTTGCTGCCATACTGCAAAAAGCTTTTGAGCAAAAACAGTCTAAGACTGCGATCGCATTTCAAGATGTACCAGCGAAATTTTGGGCAACTCCAGCAATTGACCAAGCCATCAGTGCCGGATTTCTCAAAGGCTACCCGAAACAATCCTTCAAGCCACAACAAAATATTTCGCGAGTGCAAGTTTTAGTTGCCCTTACCAGTGGGTTAAATCTGCAAGCACCCACTTCTCCAAATCAGATTTTAAGTGTCTATAAAGATGCTAAAGACATTCCAGCCTATGCTACTAGCAAAATAGCCGCTGCTACAACCAATGGTCTGGTAGTTAACTATCCAAATCCACAACTTCTTGCTCCCAACAAAGTAGCTACTAGGGCTGAAGTGGCAGCGATGATTCATCAAGCTTTAGTAAAACAGGGCAAGTTGCAGGCAATTCCATCTCAAAATATTGTGCGTAGGAGTAATCCCCCGCAGCAGGCATCGCCCAAAATATCTCCAGAAGTTTTGCAGACTCCAAAACAGAACCCAAACGGTAAATTGTCTGTCGGAAGTTCGTCTCAACAATAATTCCTAATTCGTAATCAAATCAAGAGCTAGAGTCCCTGATTTATAAAGATTGTAGCGTTATTGATCGGGATTTAGAATCCATATATAGCCGTAGTCAAACAGATTAGGACAGTGTTGATTACTCAAAGTCTTGAAAAACTGGGTTTTTACTCAGCACTGGCTCAACACCCCGCTATATAACGTAATTACGAATTATTAATGAACTTGTAGGGAATTTTACGAGAAGTCTGACTGCCGACTTTCGGCGGTCAGACTTCTGTTATTTGAAATTAAGCATACTCCTATACAGAAGCAAGCTATGGGTAGTGTCTGTCTACGACACGCTCTCGCGTTCGTAGAGAAGCGATAATCAGATGTTAAGCTTCTGGAATTTCTTTACCGACAACTTGTGATTTAAGAGTGGTGATTTCAGTAGTTAACTCTTTCCTGGTTGAGGCTTTGAGTAAATAGCGGTAAACAAACCAGGCAGAGTAACCAATACCAATCAACTCAAAAGTAGGTGCTACCAAGGGTATATCATTCAAAGCATCTAATATTGCCAAGAGTACTTTAACCCCAACAATTGATCCCAAAATTAAACCAACTGTTACCAGGGGTTGCTTATATTGATTAAAGAAGCTTCCCAGATATTCTGGCAATGTTGCTAAAAAGCTAGAAATTTGCTCACCGTATTTTAGCCATTCGTCTTGAGACTGTGCGGCAGGCTGGATTTTGGTGATGGTTCCCGTTTGGTTGTTGATCTCTGCCACTGTAGTCTCTTTAGATGCGGTTTCCGTAAATTCTTGTTCTGGCATTTTCACTCCCATAAATTTGACAGTTGAGTTTTTCTAATCTGGATAATTACAACCAAAAGGCTGTTGATTAGGTAATGCACAAGTGCATCATTACAATTGGGTGAAGGTCACAAAAGGGTTTTAGTGTCCTATAACCATAATTGCCCCGTAATATCTACTGCATCAACTACAAGGTAGACAGTCAGTAGGAGGATAGAATTCAGAAGGCAGCAAGATGTATTATAATCAACCTTCTGATACTATTTTTTAGAATCAACTGGAATCCTCAGGTTGTGATTATCCCATTCCGTGTCATTTGCCCATAATCGTACTAAATCTAAGTACAAATCATGCAAAAATCATTCCACCTCTCATTTATATAAGCCTAGAAGCGGATTTTATCTGATATTAAAGCTATCTTAGACCGCGTTCGTCAATTAACCCATTCGTATTGATATTAATACGTAATAAAAATTTTTGTGTGTTCATACAGACTAGACTTTTAACTTATTTTATGATAAACGTGACTCAATACTGGGGGATGAGGGAGATGATAGGACAAAGTTAAAGGGAAAAGGATAAAGAAACAAACCCCTTCCCCCTTCCCCTTTACCCTTTACCCTTTTTCATAATCCCCCATGACCCATGCCCAACAAATGTCAAACCTTTTGTTTTTTTCCTGATTGTATTAATTTTATAAGGAAGCAGTAAGTTAGAGTAGTGGCGTACCTGATGGCAAAAACTAATTGCTATCAACCGCATATTGAGGAAAGTGTTGTGGTAAAGAGAAGATGCTCTCTGGCGGGTCGTTAATGCAGAAAACTATTCATTGCTGCTGACAAAAGTGAATTCTGTACGCCTTCGTAAGTTTACTTAGGAGCATTGCTATAAAAAGCACTCATATAATATAAGGTTATGCTAATTATCTAATAAGCAATGATTTGCTCTTGCGATAAAAGAAGATAATGTAGATGTTAATAACTAAATTGAAGTGTTTGTACAAGCTAGACTAATTTGGTGATTTTTGTGGGAAGGCAAGGAGGTTTGAGAAATGCCAACTCAAAAGCCAACCCCTATCGACAGCAGTTCAGAAAGCAAAAAAGTGCCAGCCGAAGAACCATCGACAGACGAACTCCCAACTATAGAATTTCCCTCACGAGGGAAACTCAAAGCTAGTTCTTGGCGCATCCATCAAAAAATCGGCTATGGTTACTTTGTAGCGATCGGAATTGGCTTTTTTGGCTCACTGACTGGGTTGGTGATTGCCAACTACTACCGGGGAAGGGAAGTCAGACAATTCAATCAAGCCTATGAACAAGGACAACTACTGAGTAATTATAAAGATGCAGTCATCGGGGCGCAATTACATAGCTCTAACCTAGTTGCTGTATTAGAAAATTCACAACAACTGCAAAGTAAAAAAGCCGATTTTCTGAAGAATGTTGAAAAAGCCAAGCAATTAGAGTCAAAAATTGGTGGATTTATTGACAGTAAACCGAAAAGACTAGCAGCAACAAGTTCGACTTTACAGACCTTATTGCTGGATTACCAGACTAATCTAAAAGCTTACGTTGACCAAATAGAGGTTGTCTTACAGAAAATTGACTCCCAGGAAGTGCAGCCTGAAGAGATTTCCTCTGCCCGATCGCAGTTATTAACAATAATGCGTGGTGGAACAGCCATACGGCTAGACCAGCTTTCGCAAAACTTGACTAACATCCTGCAAACTGCTGAAGATCAAGAGCAAGAAAGGCAAAAAGCCGTTGAACAGGCGAAAATCGTTGAGCGATTCATCGTGATCATGAGTATGCTGGTTTCGGTAGCGATCGCAGCTATTGTAGCTTGGCGTACCAGTCGGGCGATCGCTGAACCAGTTATCACTGTCACCCAAGTAGCTGAACAAGTTGCAAGGAAACATAATTTTGATTTGCGAGCGCCCGTTACCACTGAAGATGAAATCGGCTTACTCGCCAAATCTCTAAATCGTCTGATTGAGCGGGTATCTGAACGAACAAAAGAACTACAACAAGCTAAAGAATTAGCCGAAGCTGCAAGCAAAGCAAAAAGCATATTTCTGGCCAATGTCAGCCACGAATTACGCACACCATTAAATGCTGTCATTGGTTTGAGCCAACTTCTAGAAGACGACGCGACTGATCTTGGTTTATCGGCAGACTTTATCACAGACTTAGAAACAATTAACGCTGCTGGTAAGCATTTACTGCACTTGATTAACGAAATCCTCGACTTGTCAAAAATTGAAGCGGGGAAAATGACCCTCTATCCTGAGACATTTGAGATTGGGACGCTGATTCATAACGTCGTCCTCACAGTCAAACCAGCGATAGAAAAAAATTCCAATGTTTTAGAAGTGGATTTTGATCAGCAACTTGGCACCATGTACGCTGATCAAACTAGGATGCGGCAGGTATTGTTAAACTTACTCAGCAACGCCAGTAAATTCACTACAAACGGTAAGGTGACGCTGACAGTCAAGAGAGAAAAAGATGAATTCCGACCGGAGGCTCCTTTGGGAAGCATTACTTTTACCGTTACCGACACAGGTATAGGTATGTCTCATCGTCAACAGCAGCAGTTATTTCAACCTTTTACACAAGGAGATACTTCGACGACGAAAAAGTATGGAGGTACGGGACTGGGATTAGCAATTAGCCGTCACTTTTGCCAGATGATGGGTGGTGAAATTATTGTCAAAAGTCAGCCGGGAATTGGTTCTACTTTCACCATTCGTCTACCAATGACTGTGCAGGATTGAAGGATAAGGTGTAAAGGATGTATTTAAAACCTTTCCCCATTCCCCATTCCCCATTCCCCATTCCCTATTCCCCATTCCCTTTGATTTTTATTTGCTCTAGACTCGACCTTAACGCACCTTTGTCAGATCATAAAGAATGATTAAGAAAAACGAGTATAGACAAACATGATAAAAATGCTAGCTGAAAACTTGATGGGGATTGAAGCAAGATTACAAATTAATTGGGTTTGGCTAAATGCCAGCTTACAGTTTGCTATTTGGGGAATTTTTTCACTTTTACTCGCTGAAGTCTTGAGAGACAGCTACCATGCTTTGTGTCACCAAGTCAATTGGCTTGCTAAATGGCACAACAAGCACCATAGCGCCTATCGCCGCGATTTATCGATAGTTTCCCTGAAAGTTTACCAAGAATCCCAGCTATATCACGACATTTTAGAGTCGAGTCTACTGTTGATGGTATTGGTAGTCGTTGCCTTAATTGTCCAGCAAATGGGGTTATGGCTAGGAGTAGTTTATGCTTCTACCTTCTTATATGGCGCGTCTGTACGATATTTTCAGGGAAAAATTGATACAGATTACAACCACCTACCCGGCCCTTTAGAAACAATACCATCCATTTGGTGGGTGAATCGGTCTTACCATTGGCGACATCATTTTGATGATGTCAACGCTTACTACAGTGGTGTCTTTCCCTTGGTGGATAAAATTCTTGGTACAGGACTGTCTATCAAGGGTAAAACCATCGCTTTAACCGGAGCATCAGGAGCGTTGGGTCAAGCGTTAACGGCTGAACTTGTAAAGAATAATGCTAAAGTTGTCGCATTAACCACTAATCCAGAAAAATTAGTAGAGCAAACTGGGGTGAAGGTAATTCCCTGGCAGTTGGGTAATGAAGCTAATTTGAGGGATAGTTTAGAGAAAGTAGATATTTTAATTATCAACCACGGAGTCAATGTCTACACCAGCCGTACACCAGAGGCTATCAACTCCTCTTATGAGGTGAATACCTTTTCAGCATTGCGGTTGATGGATATATTTTCGACAACTGTAACAGGCCCACAAGCAAAAGCAACTAAGGAAATCTGGGTAAATACTTCTGAGGCTGAGGTTTCTCCAGCACTGAGTCCGCTTTATGAACTCAGCAAGCGATCGCTAGGAGATATGATTACCCTCAAGCGTTTGGACGGGAATTGTGTAATTCGCAAGTTAATTCTTGGCCCATTTAAGAGTCAACTGAATCCTTATGGAGTGATGTCTGCACAGCAAGTTGCTCGTGCTATCTTATTTTTGGCACGGCGAGACTTCCGAAATATTATTGTGACAATAAATCCTCTCACCTATCTGCTATTTCCCTTAAAAGAAACTAGTACATGGTTATACTATCGAATCTTCAGCCGGACAGCCAAAAGTTAGTCGATCGAAACAGAATTCAGGAATCAGGAGCGGAGCCGGAGACGCTCCGCCTCCGGTCAGAATGGGCTAAACCTTAGCTATCCGCTAACAGAATGATATTTGTATGAGTGGCGGATAGCGTAGCGGTAGCGAGTATTCGATAGCATAGCGTTAGCGAGTCTTCTCCCAAGGGGAGACGCCAAGGGCGAACGAGCGTCGCGTCTGAATAAACGGGTTTGAAACCCCCACCAAATCCAATACAGTTCAGATAAAGATCAAAACACTTGTAGAGACGGCGATTTATCGCGTCTCGAATACCCACAATTTTGTACAATTAGCCCTTAGAGGATGTTTGAAAAGTCATGATTGATGTATCAAATATTTTTTTACCCCTCCCTAACCCTCCCCTTATGAAGGGGAGGGAACCGGATTTT
>NZ_JAWJTF010000376.1:0-1788 GCF_048836525.1 Nostoc sp. CALU 546 | reverse complement strand
CTCCGGCTATGGCTCCGGCTACGGCTACGGCGAAGGCTCCGACTACGCCTACGGCGAAGGCTCCGGCGAAGGCTCCGGCTCCGGCTCCGGCTCCGGCTAAGGCGAAGGCTACGGCGAAGGCTACGACTACGGCGAAGGCTCCGGCTACGGCTCCTAGACCAGCTGTTAGTCCTTGGCGAATCGTGATTAAAAAGAAGGCAATCAATATAATCAAAGCAGTCCAACCACCAATCTGATTACTTGAGTTGGAAGTATCAAATATTAGTGACACCAAATAACCTTTGACAGCCAAGTAAAACCCTGAAAATCCCGACAACAGCCACGAGACAAGGACTAGGAAAATTGCCCATCGGCGTTGCAGTCCAGCTTTGGCATAACTGAAGTTAGCGCCTGTTAAATTAGCGTTAGTGAAGTTTGCCCCTCGGATGTCGGCATAGCTAAAGTTTGCACCCGCAAGGTCTTGTCTATCTTTGAAGTTGCGTCCTCGGAAATTTTGACAGGAGTTGTCTAAAGCCATGTTCAAATTCACAGAGGTGACCAAATATTAGTACACGCTCACCCCTGTAAATTCAGGAATGGTTAGATATATTTGTTAGTTGAGCTTAAAAGGTGCAACTTCGAGGATAAAAGACGCAACTTCGAGGATAAAAGGTGCAACTTCGAGCCTCAGAAGGTCATCGTTGAGCCTCAGAAGGTCAACGTCGAGCCTCAGAAGGTCAACGTTGAGCTTCAGAAGGTCAACGTCGAGCCTCAGAAGGTCAACGTTGAGCTTCAGAAGGTCAACGTCGAGGCTCAGAAGGTCAACGTCGAGGCTCAGAAGGTCAACGTTGAGGTTAAAAGCCGCAACTTCGAGGATCAAACGTGCAACTTCGAGGCTCAGAAGGTCAACGTCGAGCTTCAGAAGGTCAACATTGAGGTTTTGAGGCTCATTGTTGAAGTACAGCCAATACGGTTTGGCTGGGTAATAGTAATTGAGAGTTCACTTCCGTCCTGCCAAGACTTGTTGGGCACTCAAATCCAACTGTGGAAAAGTAAAAGAGATGATGCGTTCTTGTCCTCGGAATGTAACAGCATCATAGAACCCTTCTAGTAGGGTGCATATTGTTACTATCTCTTGAATCGGGTCAACAATCCAATATTCAGGAATTTCCAGAACAGCATACTCAGAACGTTTGCTGCGATAGTCTGTAGTTTGTGTAGATTCGCTGACGACTTCTACCACTAATATGGGGGGAGTTTCGTTGAGTTCGATAACAGCTTCTCGATTAGAAAGTGCTTCCCACTGCTGTGTTGGTAATACTACTACATCTGGAATTCGTGAGGTGTCCCAGCGTCCCCCTCGTGGCGATCGCACTCCGACAGAAAACTTTTGTGCTGTCCAATTCTGGCCCATTTTGGCACTTTCATCATCAAAGCTTTGTTCTAAAAACTTGGAGATGCCACCGTGCTTGCCAGTGCCAAGGCTGATGGGAATTAATTCTCCATCTACCAATTCATATTGGGTATCCGTGCGATCGTTATACTTAAGATACTCTGCAAAAGTAAATTTTTTTGTGGTTGCAGTCATAGCGATACCTACGGCGGTCACTGAGCTTGTAGAAGTGTGGGCTGCGCCTACGCAATTCTCATTGATGACTCAATACAGTTATTCTACTTGCATTACAGGAAATACTGATGGAACGTTCAAAATTAAGGCGTTGCTGATTCAAGGGATGATTCTTGTAGGGTGGGCGACACGAGTGCCCTAAAATACAAGGGACGGGCAAGATGCCACTGGTGTCAACTTAA
>NZ_JAWJTF010000094.1:0-37291 GCF_048836525.1 Nostoc sp. CALU 546 | reverse complement strand
AGAAAGTTACGCTAAGGCTGTAATCCTTACTGGATAAGTATTCTGCAAATCAATATTTTTCGCAATTCTTGATGTACCAATTAACCTATAGATTATTTGGTGCAACAATTTAATACGGCTCATCTTGGGTTTGAAGCTCCTAAATTTCAGAGACTTCAATTGGTACAGTTTTAATCCTGGCGATCGCAGTATTGAAAGTAGCTCATCAAGTCCTTAGCGTAAGTTTCGGAACGGATGCTCATTTCTCCCCTTGTCCTATGAAGTTGTGAAGTATAACCCGTCCTTTTTGTCCATTTTATTGTTAAAATCACAGTTTGTTTATGCTGTTGAGAGCAAAAAATTTCGCTCTCTGCCTTTCTTCTAGTCAACAAAATATTTGTTTGTTTACAAATAAGTTTGTAAATACTGACTATATAAATTACAGCGTGGTAATACGCTATCTCCTTGCAATTTTACCAGTCCAACACTGTGCAATTTAAATTTAGTTACTGTCGGTAGCTTCGCAGGGTTATTAATAACTACATCTTTCATCGCATTTGCTAATTCCGGCTGCTGCGTAAGAATTAAACTTTGACGATGTAAATGGTCTGCGTAGATACTCGATGAACTTGTGGGATTTTGTAGTATCTGTGTTAAAGTAACATTTCTATTGGCTATATTATAAAGAGTAAGACGCACTAAAAATGGATGTCCACCCACTAGCATCATTAATTTTTCAACTTCTGTTTCATCCCAATCGAGTTGATACCTTTGAACTAAATCTAAAATCTGTTGATTATTAAATTCAGGCAATTCTACAGACAGACCTACATTAAATGGCGATTGATTAATATCAAGAGGAACGTAAACTTCTGTAGAATGTACAATTACCAATCGCAGTTTTTCCCAAATCTCTCGCCGTTTGCCTTCTTCGTGTAAAGCGCGTAGCAGTCCAAAAAAATCTCGGTAAATTTCTGGATATTCAAAAACTTTATCAACCTCATCTAAACCAAGGGTTAGCGGCTTATTAATTGTTGGTAGTAGATATTCCTCAAAATAGGCTTTACATGCCATGCTGCTACCCACAATTTCCGCTAAATCCCAATAATCATCAATTTGATTCGGGATATTTAAAGCTAAACCAACACTGCCACAAAACCAACGCAAAAACTTATCTGAATTGACAAAAATCTGCTGTGCTGCAAGTTGGAAATCTAAGATGACGGCACAATCCCCTTGAGAATGTGATTTATCAATAATTCTTGACAATAGTGAAGTTTTACCCATTTGTCTGGGTGCTTTAATTCTAATTAAAGCACCGGGTTTATGAATTTGTTCGTAACATCGTTCTTCGATTGGTGATCGCTTAATATAAAATAGCGAATCTAATGGCACTTGCCCGGATGGATGCTCTAGAGAGTGGGATGAAGATATTTCTTGAGTTTCTTTGTTATTTTCCTCTGTAGTGCGTACTAAGGGTGATGAAAATATATTTTTCCCACTTTCCACTGTTAAATCAGTAGTTAAATCAGCAATATCTTGCCATTCCAGCCCTAAAACACGACAAATTTCTCTAAAGTTAAGGTAATCTACAGCTCTGCCATTAAGAAAACTGCTGATAGTGGATTGAGATATTTGCAAATGTTCTGCTAAATCAGTTTGACGAATATAGCCATTACGCGGTAGTGCTGACTTTACCTGTGATATGAATTCAGGACGTACTCTAACTGAACGTGGCATTTCTGATATTACAACTGCTAAATTTGTTTTTTTGGCGAAATTTTAAAATATTCAATCTCACTACAAAGTCGATACGTACTCGATATACTCCTATGCGAACTCAAGTGTAGTCAAGGTTAAATGGGATTAGTAGGAATAAGGTTCGAGGTGCAACCTGTGAACACTAGTCCTACTTTAACTGAAAATATTTCTGGATTATATAATTATGAAATTTGCCTTCTCTATAGCTTCCTTATTAGCTTATGCATCATCTATTTTGCTGCTAGGTTTTTCGATACCATTAGTTGCACAAATACCAGCTTCTAATGCTTCTACTGACTGTCAAACTCTGAAGCCACCACATCTTAATACAGTAAACGACTTCATAGGCATGGGACACTTTCAAGAGGACTGCCAAAAAGACTCACTCGCTGCGGTTTCTTCTTTCACGCAGGCAATTCGGCTCAATCCTAAAGCTGAAGAACCCTACTATCATCGTGCAAATGCTTACGCTGCAATTGGGAATTACAAAGCCGCAGTGGCAGACTATACCGAAGTCGTTAGGCAAAATACAGGTAGGCTTGGTTTTAGTCGTCCTGCATATTGGAATAGGGCTAGGGCTTATGAAAAATTAGGCGAAAAACAGAAAGCGATTTCAGATTTGACTCAATTAATTGGTGATAGTAGTTCCAATGTTGACGAGTACTTATTAAGAGGTAATCTTTACAAGGATTTAGGGAATAAAGAAAGTGCAAGGGCAGATTACAAAGCAGCAGAAAAACTTCTTCAGGAATATTTAAATGGGTCTTTCGGAAGTGGTTTCCAAGAACCTCGATATCAAGAGATGCTGGAGAAAGTAAGAAATGAATTATCAGGACTAAATTCTTAACCCAAATAGGCTCTCCTGGTGTGTGACGGCATGAATTATATGTGCAAAAAAGGAATAATCTATTTGCCGTCACGCACCACTATATAATTGGGTGCGTTGCGCTTTTACAGACCCCACAAACTATTTTTGTAATAATTTAAAAATATTGACAACTTCAAATAATTAGTAATTTGATTAGATAATGAGCAATAATTTTTCCTATAAAGTTGGTGGAAGTCTTACAGAAGATGCTCCCTGTTACGTAGTTAGACAAGCAGATTTCGACCTTTACAACGAACTGAAAGCTGGGAACTTTTGTTATATTTTTAATTCCCGACAAATGGGTAAAACTAGCTTGCAAGTTCGTACAATCAAACGACTGCAAGCAGAAGGAATCGCTTGTACTACGATTGACATTTCTGGACGCGGTAGTAAAGATATAAATCCGGAACAGTGGTATGCAGGTATTGTTTACACATTAGTTGCAAATTTTGAAATAGCTAACCCCAGCGAATTTATTAGAACATGGTGGAAGGAAAACTCCGAATTATCGCCAATACAGCGTTTGGATATATTTATTGAAAAAATTTTGTTAGAAAAAATCAAAAGTGAAATAGTTGTTTTTATTGATGAGATTGATAGTATTTTAAGCTTAAAATTTAAGGGTGATGATTTTTTTGCCTGGATTAGAAGTTGTTATGAAAAACGTAATATTAATAGCGAGTTGAATAGGATTACTTTTGTGCTTCTCGGAGTAGCAACACCTAGCGATTTAATTGCAGATAAAGTACGAACACCCTTTAATATCGGTCGTGCAATTCAACTTAATGGTTTTCAAATACACGAAATTTCACCTTTAGCATCAGGGTTAAAAGGGATTGAAAATCCAGAAGCTATTTTGCAAGAAGTTTTAGCATGGACTGGAGGACAACCCTTACTTACACAAAAATTATGCGATTTGTTAGTAACTTCCCAAAACTTTATTCATTATGACTCGCTAAAAGCAAAGGGAGAAATTACAGAAGCCGAATGGGTGGAGAATATTGTTAGACAGCAAATAATTGAAAACTGGGAATCACAAGACGAACCACCCCATTTAAAAACCATCAAAGATAGAATTTTGATAAGCAAGCATAATACAGGTGCATTGCTTGGTTTATATCAGAAAATTTTACAATTAGGACAAATTCCCGCTTATGACAGTCCAGAACAAATAGAATTACGGCTATCTGGATTAGTTGTAGAACAGCAGGGATATTTAAGGGTTTATAACCGTATTTATGCAAATGTTTTTGATTTTAACTGGGTAGAAAAAGCACTCGCCCATTTAAGACCTTATTCAGAAGCATTATCAGCTTGGTTTGCTTCTAGCTGTCAAGATAATTCTAGATTATTGCAAGGGTTAGCATTAGAAGAAGCAAAGAATTGGGCAGCAAATAAAAGCTTAACTGAGCAAGATTACCAGTTTTTAACTGCTAGTCAGGAATTGGAAAAACAAGAAATAGCTACGGCATTATCTCTTCAAGAAGAAGAAAGTCGCATTTTAGCACAAGCTAACGATACTTTAACCACAGCCCAACATCAGGCTAAACGACAAATTCGTATCGGTGGTGGAGTTCTTATTTGTTCTCTTATCGGAGCAGCTATTGCTTTTGTTGGAGCAACTATATCAACTAACCAATTACGAGAAGTCCAAGAAGGTATAAGATTAGAACAAGCAGGAGTTGCAGCACTAAAACAGTTTGAAACAAAACAAATTGAATCTTTAGTCACAGCGATGGATGCAGGACAAAGGTTAAAAAAAATAGTAAAAGATGGACGTTATCTAGAAAAATATCCTGCAAGCAGTCCAATTTTAGCTTTACAAATAATACTTGATAAAATCCATGAAATCAAGCAATTCGTTGCTCATAAAGACGAGATTACAACTGTGAACTGGAGCCATGATGGAAAGTACATCGTCACCGCTTCTAATGATAAAACTGCTCGTATTTGGAACTTGTCAGGTAAGCTTATAGCCGAACTAAAAGGACACCAAGACGGAGTTTTGATTGCTAATTTTAGTCCAGATGGAAAGCATATTCTCACTACTTCTAATGATAAAACAGTTCGGATCTGGAACTTTTCCGGGAAACAATTGGCGATACTTAGACATCAAGAAAATGTAACTAGCGCCAGTTTTAGCCCAGATGGGAAACGTGTCATTACGACTTCAGGAAATCCACTTGTTATTGAAACAGGTTGGGATGGTAAAAGCATAGTTAATACCCCTAATGATCAAACAGCCCGCATCTGGGATTTATCCGGTAATTTATTACTACAACTTCAACATCAAGGTAAAGTTAATAGTGCCAGTTTTAGCCCAGATAGTAAATATATTCTTACCGCTTCTGATGATAAGACTGCCCGCATTTGGGATACATCGGGTAAACTATTGCGAACATTCACAGGACATTCAATGGCTGTTAACAGTGCTTATTGGAGTCCGAATGGAAAATATATCTTAACTAACTCTAATGGCTCCTATGTTTGGGATGTTTCAGGTAAACAAATCGCGCGATTTAAAGGAGATGACAAATGGTCAATTATGGATGCTGGATTTAGCCCCGACAGTCAGCGTATTTTCGTATCAACATCTGATAAAACTCACGTTTGGGATTTATCTGGTAGGCTGATTAGAGAAATAAAAAATGAGAAAGCACTAAATGGTGATGCAGGATTTAGTCCAGATGGTAAGCGATTTTTTACTACCGATGACACTATAAAAGTGTGGGATATAAGAGATAAAGGTGTAAAAGTATGGGATTTATCAGGTGATTTACTCACCGAACTGACAGGAGATCAAAGAAATCCTCATTGGAGTCCTGATGGTAAATATATTGTTACCTTTGGACAAGATAAAATGGTTAGTATCTGGGATTTATCCGATAAAATACCAGTAACTATCAATTCAAAAGACGCTATTACGGGAGCAAGCTGGAGTCCCGATGGTAAATATATTGTTACCCCAACTAGAAAATATGTATTAATTTGGGATAGTTATGGTAAGCAGTTGGCAACATTTATAGGACATTCAGACGTAGTTAGTAGCGCTAATTTCAGCCCTGATGGAAAAAAAATTGTCACAGCATCAGCCGATAAAACTGTTCGTGTTTGGGATATATTAGGAAAACAGTTATTATTGCTTTCTGGGCATGAAGAGGTGGTAGAATATGCTGCTTTTAGTCCAGATGGCAAGTATATTTTAACTACAACTTCTGATAATAAAACTAGAATTTGGTCGGAGTCTGGTAAGTTAATAACTACATTCAAAGCCAGAGGCATTACTTGGAATCCTAATAGTAAATATATTCTGGCTAGGTTTGATTATGACGGCAAAAATTACTCAAGTTTGTGGAATATTTCGGGTGAAAAAATAGTAGAGTTTACAGGAAGTGAAAATAGTTATTCTGGTGCTAGCTTTAGTCGATATGGAGAACGGATTGTTACGAGTGACGGCAGGATAGTAAGCATTTGGGATACATCTGGTCAAAAATTATCAGAATTTAAAGCCAATCAAGATATTTATAGCCCTAGCTTTAGTCCAGATGGGAAACTAATTATTGCTACTTCTCCAGATAATAGGGTGATTATTTGGGATACTTCTGGTAAACAATTAGTTGAAATACCGCATCAAGGTAGGGTTGGATTTGCTGTTTTTAGCCCGGATGGTCAGCGGATTGTTACAGCTTCAGATGATAAAATTTATCGCGTTTGGGATGTGTTGGGTAGGCAGCTTGCACAATATAAGTATTCATCTACGTTTATATCGCCAGTAAGTTTTAGCCCAGATGGTAAATATATTCTCGCGCATGTTCAGGGTAATTCTCCTGAGCAAAATGAGGTGCTGATTTGGCGGATTTACGAATTAGATGGGCTATTAGCACGGGGATGCAACTGGTTAAAAAATTACCTGAATACCCAGCCTCAAGCAAGGGAAAGATTAAAGGTTTGCTGGGGTAAATAGTCGTAGGACAACGGCAAGATAAGTGCATGACAGTGCCGAAAACTGTGGTTTTAAAAGCATTGGCTGCTCCTTTATCAGGAATCAAGGGTTAGAGCCGAATGGCACTAAGTTAAGCTGAAGGGTAGGCGGCGTAAGGATTGCAGAGGAGCAGGGGGGCAGAGGGGCAGAGGAGAATTTCTCTTGCTTCTTTCCGTATGCCTCTTGTTTCTGTCCGTATGCTTCTTCCTTCTTCTTTCTCCCCTGCTCCTCCGCTCCTCTGCACAAGAGCTGCCTCAACGATTTTCCCTTTTCTTAGTGCCATTCGGTTAGAGCCATCATGAATTCAGAACATAATCATAGATTTGGGTGGGGATAAATTTGTATTTAATCTGAGTGTGAGCGTTGCTACTTAATTAAAATCTAAAGAATTTAGACAAAGCATACCTAAAAAAATTGGATTGTTTTTCTAAGGGGTTAAGTAATATTCTCAAATGGCGGTGATTTAAATCACCGCCTAGAGTTATTACGACATTATTAAGAAGAAAAACGATGTCAAATATCAACAAACAATCCCAATCTCTCGACAAAGTTGCTGGTGTGCAAGACATTTCCCATGAAAGTGCTGCCACCTGTTCTGGTGGAACAATAACCTTGTATGATGGACCCAATTTTACTGGAACGCCTGTGACCTATATAGGAGGAGTAGGATTTCAGACACCCTCTCTTGGTGGTTTTAACAACAGAGCCTCATCGTTTCAAGTCGCGTCGGGTCATACATGGCGTCTTTTCACGGGTCAGAATTACACTGGCAGTAATGTCGTATTAGGCGGATTTTTTGGACAATCAGGAAACTTTGGACTTGGATTTGACAATAACGTTGAGTCTATACGGCGAATCTGATAAGGTATTAAGCTATTTTACTGAGTTTTCAGGAATAGCGATGGGTACAGCCCCGTTATGATCGTGCTTGGGAAAGCTTAAGTATTTTTCAAGCACGTTTCCTAATTTATTTCCACCCAGTAGGGCTATTCTTTGCTCTTTGATATCAACTTAATATTAAAGTAAGCGCGAAGATTGCATAATTTTGTGTTCGCTCAAAATTTTTTACCCCTCTTCACTTTACGGCACATTTCTTCTTACAAATTCCCAAAGGCTGAGAGTGGGGTTTTGATGTTTTGAGCGACGCTTAACCCTCAATACTTTCGGGCTTAAGTTCAAACGGGTGAGCAAAGAATAGCCTCTACTACTAGCGTTGCTTTGAAGCATCAACACTCAGACATGGGATATCAAGTTGTTCGACAACACAGTGAAGAAGACTGCGGCGCGGCTTGCATTGCTACTGTTGCCAAACATTATGGACGCAACCTTGCCATATATCGGGTGCGGGAAGCAGTGGGCACTGGTTCGCGAGGTACCACCCTATTAGGCTTAAACCGGGGAGCAGAAGCCTTGGGGTTCAACACCCGTCAAGTCAAAGCTAGCAATGAATTCATTGAGCAATTGCAGAATGCTCCTCTACCAGCGATTATTCACTGGAAAGGCTACCACTGGGTTGTTTTGTACGGGCGCAAAGGCAAAAAATATGTAGTTGCTGACCCAGGAATAGGCATTCGTTATCTCACTCTCTCTGAATTAATGCATGGTTGGGCTAATGGCGTTATGTTGCTATTGGCACCAGATGACATCCGTTTTGAAGAGCAACCAGAAGATAAAGTTAACGGCTTTGGACGTTTTCTGGTGCGGGTGTGGCCCTATCGCTTCCTGATAGCCCAGGCAATTGCTATCAATTTCGCCATTGGACTCCTCTCCCTAGCCTCTCCCTTGATGATGCAACTGCTTACCGATGATGTGCTAGTGCGGGGAGATACACAACTGCTAACAACAGTGGCAATTGGGGTGATTGCAATGAGCTTCATCAAAAGTGCAATAGGCTTAGTACAGTCTCACCTGATTGGTCACTTTGGTCAAAGGCTGCAATTAGGACTAATTTTTGAATACGGGCGAAAACTATTACACTTACCCCTTGAGTATTTTGAAGGTCGCCGCAGTGGGGAAGTAATCAGCCGCATTGCCGATGTTCATGCCATCAATGCCCTAGTTTCTCAAATTGTCCTTGGTTTGCCCAGCCAATTTTTTATCGCCTTGGTTTCCTTGGGCTTTATGCTTTTCTTAAGCTGGCAACTCACTGTTGCCTCTACTATCGCCTTTGTCTTAGTCACGGGTGTCAACCTGCTTTTTCTTCCTAGCTTACGCTCCGTAACCCGTAATCAAATTGTCTTAGGTACTGAAAACCAAGGTTTTCTTGTGGAAACTTTTCGCGGTGTTCAGGTGCTAAAAACTACCCAAGCCACCCCCCAAGCTTGGCAAGAGTACCAGACGAATTACGGTCGCCTCGCTAACCTGAACTGGAAGACGATGAAGCTGGGAATTTACAGCAGCACAATTACTAGCGTTCTTTCCACATTGACTAATATTAGCGTACTCTGGTTAGGCTCGTATTTAGTGATTAATGGCACTCTTAGTATTGGACAATTACTGACATTTAGTGGCATGAGTGGTAACTTTCTCGGTTTCCTAAGTTCCGCGATCTCCTTAGTTGATGAATTTATCACCGCTCAGGTTGTCATCCAACGCCTCAATGAAGTCATTGATGCCACCCCAGAAGCCGAAAATGACTTCAAAAAGCCGATTGCAAAAATTCCTGGGAACGCAGATATTACCTGCACTAACCTCAACTTCCACCATGCAGGTAGAGTTGGCCTGCTACAAGATTTTTCCCTAACTATTCCTGGCGGTCAAGTCATTGCTTTGATTGGTAAATCAGGCTGCGGCAAAAGTACCCTTGCCAAATTGATAAATGGTTTATATCAGCTTCAGTCTGGTAATATCCGCTATGGGGTATATAACCAGCAAGACCTCTCGTTAGAATGTCTGCGACAACAGGTGGTGCTAGTTCCCCAAGAACCCCACTTCTGGAGTCGCTCCATCATTGACAACTTCCGCTTTAGCTATCCACACCTCAGTTTTGAAGAAATTATTAGAGCTTGCCAGATTGCTGGTGCAGATGAGTTTATCAGTAAACTACCCGATAAATATCAAACCGTCTTAGGAGAATTTGGCGCGAATCTCTCTGGTGGACAACGACAAAGATTAGCCATAGCTAGGGCAATAGTTACCGACCCACCCATACTAATTTTAGATGAATCCACGGGCGCACTCGACCCGGTGAGTGAGAGCTTTGTACTAGATAAACTTTTATACTATCGCCAAGGCAAAACCACAATTATGATCAGTCATCGCCCCAAAGTGATCCGGCGAGCTGATTGGATTGTGCTGCTTGAAGAAGGTCGCTTGAAAATCCAAGGTACCCCAGAGGAACTACGCCAAATCAGGGGTGAGCATTTAGACTTCCTAGATGATATCCTTCCATCAAAGAATGGTTTAGTGTCGTCCTTGGCCAATGAGTAATTAGTTATTCTTTCTCTGCTACTACACCCTCTATGCTTAGTCAATCCAACTCTGAGTTTCTACCTTCAGTTCAAGAAAACGAATTTCTCCCACCAATTAGTAGTTGGACAACATTAGGTGGACTATTTATTCTTTGCGTCTTAGGGTTAGCTATCCCAGTTGCCTCCGTTATTAAATATAAGGTCACTGTCAAAGGTAATGCCGTTATTCGTCCTGCTGGTGAATTGCGGATTGTTCAGGCTGCAACAGAGGGTCAGGTAATGCAAATCTTTGTTCAAGAAAATCAAGTTGTCGAAAAAGGAGAGAAAATCGCCACTATAGATGACTCCCGCCTGCAAACTAAAAAGAGCCAATTACAAAGCAATATCCAACAAGCAAAATTACAACTGGTTCAAATTAATGCTCAGATTAGTGCCCTTGATAGCCAAATCAAAGCTGAAACATACCGCATTAATCATGTGATTACCTCGGCTGAAGCTGATTTGAGTGGTCGTCGTCGCTTATATCGTGATAAGCAAATTACTACCGTTGCTGAACGCCAAGAAGCTGATGCTAACGTTAAGATAGCCCAAGAAGAATTGTATGCAGGTCAAGCGCAGTTAAAATCAGCACAAGCAAATCTGAGAGCAACCGAAGCTGCATTGGGAGCAGCTATGTCAAAACAGAAGCGATATGAGAGTGCAGCAAAAGTTGGAGCGTTGTCTCGGGATCAATTGGAGGAAGCACAACTAGCTGTTAAGCAACAAGAACAAGCTGTTGAGGCGCAAAAAGCAACAGTTGAATCACAAATAAAAACAATAAATCGGTTACAGCAAGCAGTCTCGGTAGCCATTGCTAAACGGCAAAGCGCCATCATTGCTCTCAATCCCAGCAATGCAGAAGTAGCGATCGCCTCCTCGCGCATTGCTCAAGAAAAAGCTTCTCTAGAAGTGAACAAAGCTAACTTAGACAAAGAACGTCAATCTCTGATCAAACAACAAATTGAAATTCAAAAACAGCTAGAGCGTGAAACAAGCGAAGTCAAACAAGCAGAAATCGAACTGAGCCAAACTACTATTACTGCCACCGCAGATGGTATTGTCTTCAAACTCAATCTGAGAAACCCTGGTCAAAGTGTGCGTGCTGGGGAGGAAGTTGTCCAAATTGTTCCTAGCAATGCATCCTTAGTTGCAAAAGCAGCGGTAGCATCTGAGGATAAGGGCAAGTTGAAAATAGGTCAGACGGTACAAATACGAGTTAGAGCCTGTCCTTATCCAGATTACGGTACTCTCAAAGGTAAAGTTAAGGCAATTTCCGCAGATGCGATCATCCCAGCCTCCCAAAGGAGTGATACGGTATCTACCCCCACTAATACTCCGAAAGCGAATACAATTGGCAGCTTCTACGAGGCAACAATTGAGCCGGAAAGCCTAATGCTAGGTGTGGACAAAAAGCAGTGCCCTGTTCAATTGGGGATGGATGGTACAGCTGATATTATTTCTCGAGAAGAGACTGTACTGCAATTTTTTCTTAGAAAAGCAAGGCTAATAACAGACTTGTAAGCCCCGCGTTTAGGTGACACTCGGAGAGTGCATCTGAAAATACTACTGAATTATGTTGCTATGAAGGGCACTTTTATTAATTACCGAAAAAAGGCAGAGGGCGATCGCTAATTAAAATGGTGATGACCATCGCTTCACTAAAACCTCTCCAGAACCGCCGTAGGCGATCGCACTTCTTGGTGAACAATTATCACTTTACCCTGCTTTTGTCCTTAACCGAGAAGTATTGGCTCCTGGGGGACATGGACTCTGCGAGTGCGCCCACCTTGCCATAAACAATTAATTGGCACAGCAAAAACAACCTTTTTTGGGGATTTTCAAGTCAAAAAGCATCTCTACTTGGGATGATTGCGCCTTTTCCCAACACGGGCTGCTAATTTATTAGTTAACTCCAACTGATACTGATTCTTATTGTCCTCGTAAACCAAAATAGTCCTGGGGTCAGCATGACGGCTCAAATGCTGCACCTTCCGGTAGTCACCTGACGCCAAATCCAGCGCCTCGGTAATCCCCGAATGCCTGATTTTATGGGGTGTCATCCGCTTAGTTATGCCAGCACGTTCACAGGTTTTTCTCACAATGGCGTAGATGCCATCCCCGGTGAGTTGGTGTCCATAATTGTGGAAGTCCAGCGCGATAAACAAAGGATCGCTGGGTTTAATATTTGTACGACAGCCCAGCCAGTCGCTAACCGCCTCTGCAACTTCTGGGTTTAAGTCAATCCTAGTAGAATCATTGCCCTTACCCTTGCCGTAAACAGTTAAAGTCAAATCGTGGTAATCAAAATCTCCCACCATTAACTTCGCCACCTCCCCCCGCCGCAAAACATTTGCCCAAAGCAGCAGAAATAAAGCATAATCCCGCTTTCCCTTAGTGCAAGTGGTATCAATTACATCAAAAACTTTGTTGTACTCATCAACTACAACACCCCGCGTATCCCTGTACTTAGTGACCTTTAAAGACTCAATGCGGTCGCTATCAAAGTGATATCGGCAGTGCTTGAGGTTCCGTCCCACCTTAATTAAATACTTGAGGGCGGACAAGTACCGATTAATCGTCGCCGCCTTCCTACCCGATGCCACCAAATGATTCTTAAACTTGAGGATTAACCCGTTAGCCGTCTGGTCATCCAACCCCCAGAACTCAGAGACATCTTTTTGGGTCGGTTCCCTTTGCAAAAAATACTCAAAAAATATCCGTATATTGCCAGCATACCCCCGTTGCGTCGTCTTAGCCTTCTGCTGCAACTCCGCCAAAAAATCATTTGACGCAAGGAGCTGACTGGCAACTTGAGTCAGAGAACTTTCAGTATATGTACTTAACTTATTCATTTTTTCCGTTAATGACAATGCGACTTTTCGTTAACGTCCGTCACCTCCTCTCACAATACAACTAGAAAAACCACATTTATCCAAGATCATGAACACACAAACAAATTTTGACTTCATTATGGGTAGGCTTGGGTTGATCTGGGCTGTTCTACGTGCAAGATGTAGTTATTTGCACACTCATTATCTGCCAAATCTCCAAGGCAACCAGTCAGCGTAGTTATTATTCCAACAGGTAATAGTCAACGGTTGTACTGAAAGCCTATTAAGGTAATCGGACTCTCCCACTCAAATTCAATTGCCTCACCGAGATGCTCTCTAGGTAAGGCATTGATATCAATCCTGATATCAAGAGGTAGGCTCCTAATAATAAACCCCCCAGTGCAATGCCGAGGGCGCTCTGTCTACTGTCTAGTTTCTGTCTGGTTGTCTGTCTTGTCTGTCCCTTGCTGCATAAGGATTCTGTCTAATTCTGTCCGTCCTGTCCGTCTGTCTGAAAATCGCTGATTTCGATGGTATTAGCATCTAGCCAGACGGCCAGACTGTTCTCAACCAACTCATTAAACAGTCGCTTCAATTCCTCCGAACTGAACCGTTGACCTTTTACCTTAAAGTTTGGCTGTATCTCCTGTATGACTGCCGATGTTCTTCCGGTGCGTTGGAGGTATTGCAGCAGGGATTGGGCAACAGGTGTTAGGGATGGGGTAGGGCTAGAGTCTGCTGGGGGCTTTTCTAAATTAAATTCCAGTTGCCAGATGCGCTCTGCTGTTTTGTGATCGGTTGAAAGTTTGGGGTCTACATGACTGGTGTTGCTTTGAGCATCAGCTTGAAAGGATTCATCAAGCCTAAAATCAATTCGCTTGTGGTCGAGTTTAGGCAGTTCAATATCAATCCATTGCCCATGCCCAGGTAATTTAATCTTGCCCTGACCGCTAGCTTTAGCTTCTGTGGTGATTGGGTCAATAGTTGCGATTAGTTCTACTTCCAACAGTGCCGCATCTCGAAGTTTTGATAATCCTTTGGCTTTGGCTAAGATTTCCATCGTGCGGTCGTGAGCTACAAACAAAGGAATCATTAATTGTTTACGAGATTCGGTCATGGCACAGCGAAACCATTTACCAATAAAATCAGGGTCGGGCTTCCATTTTTCATCCTCACAATCTGAGGGCATTGGCTCAACTATGTTATCTGTCCAGGTGGTAAATTCTTCACAGATAACTGATAGCATCTTGCCGCTATTTCTTAACCGTTCTGTCCACTGCTCCTCTGTTAATCCACTCTTGCGGTAATCTTCATAGCGCTGGCGCATTTCATCCATGTACCATTGCATGAAATCGGCTATTTCTTTGTAGCCAGTAATCAGCCGCACACCTCGCCATTCGACCTGTGTGCCGTGAGGGTCAAGCGCTACGATGTTCCAGCCAGCTTGTACTTTCTTCCAAATAATTTCTCTAGTAGTCCACGACTTACCCGCACCCATGCCACCAAATATTAAAGTGGGGTAGCCGATGGTGTTGTTGATCCACCGATATTTGTCACCATCAGCGAGCGCTGTTGACTCAGAACCAGTAACCTTATCATTGGGGTCAATCGTCCCCTGTAGAGTCTGGCTACCTTGTAAGTAAGGCGTTTTCATCTCACGTAGCTGCTTAATGTACTCCGCCTTCTGTTGCTCAGTCATCCCCGCCGTTTGCGCTTCAAAAATAGCGTCGGATGCCTCCATTTGCGTGACTTCAATTTCCGTGTGGGCGTAAATCTCGGCTTTTTGGATATCCACAGTGCGATCGTTGGCGATTAGATCCAAGTCGGCTTGTAGTTGGACTTCTGCGATCGCAACATCTCGGTAACTCTCTAACAACTCGGAACGTGCGGCCATCTCTGCTTTCGCCGCATCACGTTTTTGGGCGATGTCTTCAAAAACTGCTCTCTGCTTCTCTTCCGATTGGCAGTGCCGCAGCATCCACCCAGCTAGCGCAAACCCCAGGAATCCTCCAAACGCCCAAAACGGTTTGTATGGGTTAGTCGCCTTCACTAACCCATTAACGCCCATAGCTGGGTTACGCACTACTTGGCGCGGCATTCCTTCTAACTGCCACTGTTGCCAATAATAGGGGGTCATCCTAAAAGGTCGGTTATTCTTGTCTTGACAAATTAGGTAGCTTTGGGGAGTCCGAACGCAGAAATAAATGCGGTCGCTTGATTCCCCTTTCCACGCCATCGCAGCCGAGCTAATACCCACAGTTAAACTTAGCCCAATTGCAACAGCTTTTTTATCCATCGGCAACTGTCCGAACCACAACATTAAACCCGATTGCTGTGACTCAGATAACTGTTTATGTTTGTCGGTTAAATAATTCATTTACCTCTCCTACCACCAAATAGAAAAAACATTAATATCGCTAGAAATATGCCCAATCCTGCACCATCCATCCAACTTGAAGATTCAGCAGTTTTTGGCTTATAAACCGACTCAATTGAAGTATTAGCTGTTTGTGTAGAAGTTCTCGCTTCATTCCATTCACTAATCGGTTCATTGAGGGCACATAACAACGCTAACGATGCACTGCAACCAGTCATTAAATTAGTGACGAAATTATTAAATCCTTCACCTGTTGCAGTGGCAGTAAAATACAGGTGTGCAGTACCCACAGCAAGGAACATTCCAACTGGGTGAACTTGCAATAGATGAAAGGTGAAAATCACTGCCGAATTTAAACAACTGCCAGCCACAATTTCACAAGCATTACCAGCACGTCTAAATGTTCTACCCCGGTTATTTTCTGGCAGTAGTGGTGGTTGTTCTGGTTGTTGATGCTGCTGATGTTGTGATGGTGTTTGTGCCAGCCCTTCATGCAAAAAAGGGCTGACGCTATGAGGATCTTCATTTCGTTTCCTTACTAGCATCAGCCTTACCTTTTAACTAATAGTTATCTTTCGCCCAGCTTGTTCCACAAGTTACCCAACATTGCACCCCAACCGCGAACTGTTCCTGTTGCTGAAACACTAGACGCAGGTGCATGATTTTGGCTAGTAACCGGTATCACTTCTTGGGGTGTTTGATTGGGTTCTAATGCCCTTGAGCCATACCGCGCACGGGCTAAAAGTTGTTGGCGTTTCTCTCTCAGCCCTGTTGTGATTGCTTGCCTTTCGGCTTGCACAACTTGCTTATTTTCTATGCCGCTTACCTTGTTTTCATGTCTCCACAATTCCGCTTGCAAATCGTGGTGTAATTGGGCTGCAACTTCGGTTAATGCGTGTTTACGCTTTTGGTCAATTCGCAACAAGTCGGCTCTATCTTGGGCATCTATCTTACTCATCTCTGAATCAAACTCGGAGTTGAGTTTGCGAATTTTGGCGATAGCACCCGCAACATGAGAGCCGTATTGTTTACGAAGTTCAGTCCAAGTAACCTGGCCTTTTGTTAGCTTCTCCATCGCCTCAAAGACGACCTTGGCATTGTCCAGAAATGGTTCTAATCTATCACTCAATTCTTGGGCATTATTCGCATAGTCGGCAAACTGTTCGAGCTTATTTATATCCGAAAGATAGCCCAGAATATCAGACTCAAATCCTCCCCAAGATTGCGCTTTCTCGTCAATGTGGCTTGCATGACCAAGTACCGGATTACGTATTGCAAAGTCCATTGCGCTCCACTCCTTAGCGTTGGTATTTTAGTTGATTAATCAATGCCTCTGCTAGTCCCAAGTGTTCGCCTAAAGTCACCTTTTTATTGATACTCTGGGCAATAAGAGAAACTGTTGAAACAGCCGCCGCCGCTACTGAACTGCCTTGGAGATTTATCTCTGCACTCAACAGGTTTTGAACTACCCCATGCAATAGCAACAGTTTTTCTATCTTGCTCAGTTGTTCAAATGTGCTGCCGTACCGTTGCTGAAGCTCATCCAGGTACGAACCATCTCCAGGCATTGCTGACGTGAAATATCCTATTGGTTTACTCATGTTGCTACAATCCTTATGTCGTTTATCGTTATGCGGCGGTAGACACATTGGTAGGGCGATTGCACCGACGGCCAATCATTGCAATCGCTCTCCCCATCACTGAAAAAATCCTTCTCTTGAAACATCAACAGTTGAAGCTGTGGCTGACCATTGCAGATTATTGAAAAACTGGGTAACATCCCCAAGGGTGACATCGCAATCAAAACGTAAGCCAAGATATTGTGGATGCTGCCGAATTTGGGTTACTAATTGTTGGGCTTGTGCAATCAATTCTGGCAGTGGTTGAGTATTCATAATTCACCTCAAAAAATTGATAATTGCAGTGATTCTTGGCTGATGACTCTTGCATTGGTACTCATACCTGTGACTTCATAACAGCGAGTAGTTAAAGCCTTGTGATTGAGCAATAAATCAGCCTTCTTTCGTTGTCCAGATAGAGGGCGAAAATGGTACTTTGGATGCTGGATTGTGCCTGTTTTAAAGAGGTACTGGTAGAGTGTTCTATCAATCTGGTAAACCTTGGAATTGCTTAGTAGAGTTGAATCGTAGACTCTGCTTAGATTATTCATTGCTGCCTCTTAAAGACTCGGAAAGAGTACAAAGGATTACGCATTAAAGTTGTTGTTTCTAACATTTGCTGACTCAAACTTGAGAGTAGAACTCGATATTTAGGATTGCTTCGTGAATCTCTAAAAGTGCTTGAATCGCATCACCCAGACGCAGGTCATTCGATGTACTGAACCGCTCGGAGGCTTCGATTTGTTTGTAATTTGGTGATGCTTGCACAAACCTAAGAGTTTGTTCGCAACCGAGGATGATGGTCATGATTTCGGTTGTTGTTAGGCTTGGCTGTGTCTGCACGGTGTCTTGGTCGCTCATGACTTCCTTCCTTTCCTTTGAGCTTTTATCGGTGCGGTTGGGGCTTCTGGCTGGTTCGGTTTTTGAAGTACATAGCTGATAGCCCCTCCACCCCCGACAGCTGCGGCGATGGTGAACATATTGTTTCTGCCAAGCTGCTGCACTCCGAAGTAGCCAACTGCGATCGCTGCTGCTGTTGCACCAATGCCTAAAACCGTGTTTCTAAATCTGGATTTGGTCATGCTGCCCCCTTGAAATTAGTGACCATTGCGCTAAGTGCCGATTTATTGGGCTGTGTAGATGTTGCTGTTTCGGGTTTGGGCGATGGTTGTACATTGCCATGTTGAAAAATCAGCTTCTCTACACCTGCTGATAATGCTTGTGTTGGTGCATCTTGAGGTAAATCAAAAATCTTGCACAATTCAATTACTGCTAAGTAGGAGATGGTTATACGCCGAGATTCGTAATTCATTAACTAAGCTCCAATTGATATTTGAGTTAATAGTTTCAACCCCAAAGCATTGATGAATTGGGGATTGTTCAAAATCACAAAGCCTAAACCGGCTAGGTTCTGATCCACCACTGGCAAGGAAACACCCCCACCCCAGGCGACAAGGTATTTAGCACGGTCTAGATAATTACCAGCAGTCACAAAGTTGGCGAATTTCTCAATCCTGTTACTCCACCACTGATCTAGACATTGGCTGTACTCTGCCTCGAACTTCTTACCTGTCAGGTGGTTGCCGCCGTATGTGAAAGTGCCTTCAAGAATCCCCTGGTTCACCAAACTGGGTGAGTGCTTCACATCCTTGGACAGCAAGCTCACTCGGTCGTTTCGTTTGTCGAGAGATTCGGCAATCATGCTGTGCAGTTCACCGGCTCCACCCTCTATCAGGTGTCTGTCAATCACTGCACCACTGCCGTTAAACACGGTAATCAACCAAGTCGATGAACCAATATCGAGTGCGATCGCTAATTCTGACGGGTCAAGTACTAGGGATGCTTCACCGAATAAACAGTGGGCAATGCTTCCAAAACCTTCGGGATAAATGCCTGTCACCACGATGTCAACTGTCTTGGTGACAATGGAACGAGTTACAGGGTGCAGATGTTCAAAGGTGTGAGTCCCTTCGACTCGGCGTTTAATCTCTTGGCCCCAGCGTTCGGGGTTGTGGTTGCTCAAACTAATCGAAAGTTTGACCCCATCGGGAATATTCAGAACTGCTAAGTCTGCAAGAATGCTTTCTAGTGCCAGTTCTGCTTTTTTGGCTTTGTCGTCATGCAGTAGGGTGTGGTCACTTTGAGCTAGAGCCGCACTGCCCCAAAAGAATTGAACGTCTTTTAAATCAAGCCGTGTTCCTTCTACATGCCGCACCCAGCAGCCATCTTTTGAGATGGTTTCGTGGTGCATGATGTTTCGGTTGCGAACAAGTGAGTATACGGCTGGCATCATGATCGAAAAATCACCGATGATTGCTTTGCCATACCCTGCACCTGAGTCTTTCCCAGCGATCAGGTCAGTTAGCCCTGATTTGGCTAACAAGTCTGCTTGAACTAGCCAGTTTTTGGCATTGGAATATATAGCTGTCATGGTTCTGATAATTGTTAAAGTCTTGATTTTCCTGGATTTGGAGAATTTAGAGGCTAAATCGCTTTAAATCCACATATCCAGTAGGGGGCAAGCCCAAGCATCACTTTCTGGCTTCTGTTGCCTTTGTTGGGTGGCGTTTTTTGGCTTGATGATGATATTATAGACTAACGTTCACCCGTTATAACGGGTGAACGAAAAAATGTTTTAAAAATATCGTGGGAGAATGGTAGAGCAAACTATTGAGACTGATGATTTGGGCAGGAGAGAAAACCCTGATTATTCTCGTGTTACAGGACTGGTCAAGAGAGACTTAGCCCGAAGGCTTCGTGTTTTTGTTGCATCTACAGAAACTACTATTTCAGAAGTGGTAGAAAAGGCATTGCAAAAATATCTTGATGAAATAGAGGGCGGAAGGACTAACTCAGAAGGAAGCAAGCCTGAAGAGAAAACCAAGAAAACTAAGGGCAATATATGACTGAAACTCCAGAAGATTACCACCCCAACGTACAACCACCAACAAGCAGACTTGTTAAGTAACGTTACGGATAATTCGTATTGAAGTTGGATGTCAAGCGTTCGATTGTTCTGTAAGATCAGGCAAGTACTGAAATGAAGCGTACAACGGAGGTAAATATACAACAGTATCAAAAGATAAATGGACAAAAGCGCCACTACTAGGTAGTGACGCTTTATCCGAGATTTAAACTCATATTCTATTTACTGGAGCAGGAGAGGGGATCTCAAACAAACCAAAGCAGTGGAAGAAAAGTTGGCACTAGAAACCACTGATTGGAAATGAGATTTAGTCCGTGCTGCCTTCACACTATTATATCGATAGCTGTGGCAACTTTCATGTGCTTCTGTTGGCAGATTTTGGCTAAAAAAGTCATCAAATCTTTGTTTTCAAAGCCAAAATTGGGCAAAATTCGAGTAATACAGCGATTTCTGTAGATATAAGGTATGGCAGCGCGATAACCCCTCCAAATACTGAAAAACAACGTATTTGAGGGAAAAAGCTGTGAAAAATAGTAACTGTGGACTTCAAAAAATTGAAGTTACACAGAGGGACGAGATCATATCCCGTCCCTCTGACATAGAAGCGCACCATTGGAATGAATGGTTAGCCAGTGCTGTTGACCCTGGAATTATTGCGCTAAACGTCATTTCCGTATCGGGTACTGCCGCCTACGATTACCTGTTCTATGGTCAAAACGTCCCCCGCCGTAACGATGGACGACTCAGAGACGGGGTACTCAAGAAGTATCGCCACATAGAAGGTAATAACTGGTGGTGCAGTGGCGTTGACCCGCTTAACGATTATAGCCCCATGATGTGGGGCGGCATGAAGCCCGATCGCCCCAGGCGCGACCTGAACAAAGTTCTTAAATTCATCAAGTATGAACATCCCCTAAGAGTGCCAACACGGGCATTCTTCCTGGCAGTACCAGATCACATCTGGGAGAGTGTGGCCGCACGATATGACTTGACCATTAGCGATGAAGATAGGGCATTAGGCTTCTGGCATTGGGTATGGAAGTACAACATCTCAGTTGTGATTTGTGAGGGTGCTAAAAAAGCAGGGGCATTGCTTACTTTAGGCTATGCAGCGATCGCCCTTCCTGGGATAAACAGTGGCTACCGCAATCCCAAAGATGAATTTGGACAGCCCACAGGTAATTTACATCTAATTCCAGAGTTGCAACACTTCGCCACCCTTGGACGTAAATTCATCATTTGCTTTGACCACGACACCAAACCAGAAACGGTTCAACGGGTGAATATTGCCATTAGCCAAACCGCTAAACTGTTAACTGCCTGCGGCTGTCAAGTCCTAGTGACACAGTGGAGTTACCCCGAAAAAGGCATTGATGACTTAATCGCCGCTAGGGGGCCAGCTGTTACTGATGAAATCATAAAACTAGCACTGACAAAAGAAAAATGGCAGGTCAAAGAGTACAGCCGACTCTCAATTGAGGCGGCACTCGTCCTCAATCAGCGTTACCTGGGAGCATTGACCATCCCGGAAACCGCTAAACTGATTTTGCTCAAATCCGTTAAAGGTTCTGGTAAAACCGAGTCATTTGCCGCGATCGTTGCTGAGGCGATCGCTAACGGTCAACCCGTTATCCTCTTATCGCACAGAGTACAGTTAGCCCAAGCGATCGCTGACAGGGTAGGCATCCCCTACATCACCGAAGTCAGAAACAGCGAAACAGGAGTTTTACTCGGTTTTGCGCTGTGTGTAGACAGTTTACACCCCAACGGTCAAGCCAGATTTAACGCTGCCCACTGGAAAGAACCCTTAGTAATCATTGACGAATCTGAACAGGTAATCTGGCACTTGCTCTCTGCCAACACTGAAGTCAAGAAGCATCGAGTGGAAGTCCTCAACCAACTTTCCCAGTTATTCAAAAATGCCTTCGCCCCTGGACGGGGTAAAGTTATCCTGGCTGATGCTGACTTATCTGATTTATCACCAGAAATGGTTATGGGTCTAGCAGAAACCAACGTTACCCCTTGGGTGGTGGTCAACAACTGGAAGGGTCAACCCTGGAACATCTACCACTACAAACAAACTACCCCGGTTAATTGGTTAGCTGCTCTGGAAGCCCACATCAAAACCGGGGGTAAGCCCTTTATTGCCGTTGATTGCCAAAAAGCTAAATCCAAATGGGGAACCAAAGTCTTAGAAGCGAGGTTCAAGAAACAATTTCCCGATCGCAAAATACTTCGTATTGACTCCGAAACGATTGCCGACCCGCAACACGAAGCTTACAACTGCATATCGAGATTAAACAAAGTACTGCTGGAATATGACATTGTGCTGGCCTCCCCATCCATCGGTACAGGGGTCAGCATTGACATTTGGGGGCATTTTACCAGTGTTTGGGGATGCTTCCGGGGAGTAGCACCAGAAAATGCCACTCGCCAAGCCTTAGCCCGTGTCCGAGAGGCGATACCGCGTCATCTTTGGGTAGCCAGTCATGGCTTAGGAAAGATTGGCAACGGAGCAATTAACCTCAAATCCCTATTAGCCTGTGAGCATAAACGCTTTCAAGCTAACTTGAAGCTGCTACAAAATGCTTCATTGATTATTGACGGCGATGAAATCAACATTAACCGCACTGCCTTAAACGTTTTTGGCAAAATGGCCTGTCGCATCAATGCGGGTATGATTCATTACCGCGACACTGTGCTAGAGGAATTAGGCAACGAAGGCCATAACATTGTCGATGTCCATGACAACAAAATTCGCAAAAAGTTAAACAACGAAATCACCGCCCAAACAAATGAAGTTTACAACGGCGAATGTCAGGATATAACTGCTGCCGATACAACTGCGATGACTGCTGCCAAATATGAGGCGCTGCAACAACAACGGGCTAAAACGACCACTGAGCGCCACATTGAGCGCAAATATAAGCTAGAACAGCGTTACGGTGTGGATGTTACCTCGGAACTCGTCAAAAAAGACGATCAAGGTTATTACCCACAACTGAGACTGCATTTTTACCTGAGCTTAGGCAGAGCGTTTGTTGCTGACCGCGATCGCAAACTGGGTGAAAAGATGCTTGCTTGTAAAAGTGCTTGGCTACCAGACTTTAACGGCGGTCAACTGGGTTTAGTAATTCATGCCTTGGAACTGTTCAACATCCCCCAATTCATCAAGGGCGAACGCGAATTCCGGGGAACTGATGCTGACCTAGTACAGATGGCTAACAATGCCTTGAGCGTGAAGTGGCAGGTGAAAACCGTTCTGGATATTACCCTCAATGACAATGACAGCCCCATCGTTATCTTAAGGCGATTGCTGAAGAAGATAGGGCTGAAATTGAAATACATCTGTCGTGATGGGACAGGCGATCGCCAACGAGTTTATCGTGTGGTTGAGGCTGACGATGGACGTGAGCAAATTTTCCAGAACTGGCTGGCTAAAGAGAAAGCCCTAGCTTAACCGGAATCCTTAACTGTAAATCTATCAAAATACTGTGCCAGTTGTAGCTTTTACCTACAGCTTAGTTGCCTCATGGAATAGTTGCGACTTTCGTACCATTAACAAGCGTTGGCAAGCTTAATAATGTGGCAGTTAGGACTACCATTCGTCCCAAAATGCCTGTTTTCGGTTCCGTCCACTAACGGTAATTAAATAGATAAACAAATTTACTGGACGATCCACACAGGCCAATGTTCATTGACCCATTAACCTCCAATATTTTATCTAGGCTACTGCGGCTTGATGGCATGGCGACTAATAATCGTTGCTTCTTTTCTAGACAAATCTGCCCCGCTTACCTCCTCAAATACAACCAGCGTAATGTAGAGTAAAACTATAAGTATTTTTACTTATATATCCCCAATAGTAAAGTAAGGAGGAGTATTATGGTTGCAACTGTGATCAAAAAAATCTCAATGGCTGTTGCCAGCTCTGCAATTGTTGCCCTAGCCGCAGGAGGAGTGGCACAGGCAGCAATTATTGTTCCTAATGAAGTAGAAGCTACAGAGGGTAATATCAACAACAGTTGGCCATTCAGCTTAGATTTTCAGGGTCGGTATCAGCAAGTTTTTGGTGCTTCCGAATTTGCATCCCTGTCTGAACCTCAACTAATTAGCCAAATTGCCTTTCGTCCTGATGCGGATTTCGGCGATGCTTTCTCATCAACACTTCCTAATATCTTAATTAACCTTTCCACGACAACGAGCGCACCTGATAATTTGAGCAATACCTTTGCAGATAATGTCGGGGTAGACAACATTACAGTTTTCAGTGGAGCTTTATCACTTTCCAGTGCCGATGAAGGCCCAGCATCTGGCCCCAAAAATTTTGACATTGTTATCGATCTACAAAATCCATTTTTATATGATCCAACTAAAGGTAATTTATTACTTGATGTGAAAAATTTTGTTGGAGGTAGTACGAATCAGTCTTTTGATGCTCAAGGGAATCTCGATACTGCTAACGGAGATTCCAATTCCGTATCACGTCAATGGAGTTTAGATCCTAACTCTGCTACTGCTCAAGGAGAAGACACAATAGGTTTAGTAACAAAATTTACATTTAAATCTGAGATGGTCTCTGTCCCCGAACCTTCGGCAGCGTTGGGTACACTGGCAATTAGTGTTTGGGGTGCGACAGCATTACTAAAACGCAAACATCATAAGAAAACAACAATCAATTTGTAGTAGCTTGAATTCTAAGGTGCGTTGGTTGATACAACCTACAACATTTGCAGGTTGTATCAACCAACGCAATCATAAGCTTTGTAGTGGTGGGACATCCTACCGCTATATCTGTCCCAACTTTCACTAAAATATTTCTGAAATAACTTCAGAAGTACTCAGTAGTGTCTGTATGCTACACAGCACTATTCTTTTATTAATTTTATTAAGTGCTGCTGTGTTTGTGTTGAGAATCCCTGTTTTACTCATAATTCAACCAGCTTATAAATTTTCGTCCCTGTAAAGTTTGGCTACAAAGCCTGACTGGTTTGGTTGACTCTGTGGGTCTGATTTATCCGATTACTCCTGCGCTGCTGGCTGTTGTTTTTTGCTCTTGCCTAGAGTACTTTTTACAGGTGTTTCTTCAGCTTCGCTGCTGGCTGTAACTTCTTGCTGATTTTCAGTAGCCCCCTGAACTGACATACTACTATCGCCGTTATCAGATGCCTGATTACGGCGACGACTGCTTTTCTTCAACTCACCGATTAAATATTTGATTCTGCTACCAGTCAAATTAATACCAAGACCCAAGAGCATCTCCGATACTTCATCATAACTGTAGCCGTACTTATTAGAGGTCAGCTTCTCAATGTACCGTCTCATTTTGCGAACTGCGTCTCTATCTGATACAGACTCTCGCTCTTTTGGCTTCTATTCCTTCAGTAGATTGATGGCCTTATCAATCTTCTCTTTCGTGATTACTTCTGAATTCTGATGCTCACTCATGGTTACTCATGAATACCGATTAACTGATAATTATCGGCTATTTGAAAAAATCTGATTCAAAATACTCAAAAAAATTGACTATTGCGGCTACGCCGAATTACCTTTTCGTATTACGGCTACGCCTTATAGTTTTTAGTGTGGCAGCTTCGCTGGTATTCTTATTCAAGCTAATGCTAAAAAAGCTGACTATTACAGCTACGCTGAATTATCTTTTCGTATTACGGCTACGCCGAACTATTATTTTGTGCGGTAGCTTCGCTGAATCAGAGAATTTTCATATAGCGGCTACGCCGTTTTTATCTCCTCTATTGTGGCTACGCCAAACCAGAATTTACCAACTGCTTGATTTTATCAAATTCCGGCTACGCCGTTGATATATCCCTTTGTAAGTTGTAGGATGATCAGCAGTACGGCTACGCCGTTGTACTCCCGCCTTCAGCCCCCTGCTGTGCCCTCCATATATAGGTAGTACACGACACCTCGTCTCCCCCGTATTTGGGCTAGAAGCAAGCCGTGCCTTTTGCCTACGGCAAACCTCGCTACGCTCGGACGACAGGCTTGCCAAAGTGGGAAGTTTCCCCCTTTGGATACCCCCTCTCATACCTCCCACAGTTATGCGCCCGAAACTGTCAAAAAACCTGCTTCGTACTAAGACATTAGAAGCTCGTGTCAACGCAATCGAACACGAGATGATTAAGCTCAAAGCACAAGACGCGGGACTAAGCATAGCTGAATTAACCAGACGCAGTGTTTTACTAAAACCACTGCCCAAACGACTGAGCAAAATAACTCTGTCAACTTATAGAGAATTAGTCCGCATCGGCAACAATATTAATCAACTCACTAGAGCTACTAACACAGCTATTAAAATGGGACTGCGACCACCAGCAGATCCAGAACAACTAAAACAGTTACAAAAACTCTTACAACAAATTGGTCGGGAACTGTCCCAAATCGAAACTGAAATTACTGATGACGATGACATAGAATCTGATGGTGATTCGGAAGACTGGGAGTAAAAATGATTGGCAACCAAACCAAAGGTAAAAGCTTTCGCGGACTCCTTGACTATCTTGAAAACAAAGAGGAGTCATCCTTAATTGGCGGCAATATGTTTGGCACAAATGCCAGAGAATTAGCCAGAGAATTCCGACTGTCTCGACAACTTAATCCAGAAGCAGAAAAAGTAGTTCACCATGTTTCGCTTTCACTAAGCCCAGGTGAACAGCTTGACAATGATACTTGGTGCGAGATTGCCGACAAGTACGTGAATGCAATGGGTTATACAGCCAACCAATATGCCATCTACCGCCACAGCGATCGCAACCACGACCATATACATATTTGCGTTAGTAGAATCAGTTTGGATGACGGCAAGATTACCCGCGATAGCTGGGAGTATGTGCGCTCAGAAAAAATCATTCGTCAGCTAGAACTAGAATATGGGTTACAGCAGACCCTCAATAGTAAGGAGAAACTGAACCGCGCCCCCAGCGTAGGGCAACAGCGACGAGTTGAAAGAGAACAATTGGAGTATGAGCAGGGTGAGAGAAACACGCCGCCACAACAGCCAATCAAAACCCAACTAATTGAATTAATCGACCGCGCCACAGTAGATAAACCGACCATGCCCCAACTGATGGAACGATTGCAACTGTTGGGTATTGAGGTGCGTCATGGGCTAACACGCAACGGTAAGAGTAAAGGCATCTCTTACTCATGGAATGACCAGAAATTTAGCGGTACATCTTTGGGGCCTGCCTATACCTTCCCTGGCCTGCAAAAACATCGTGGCATTGACTACCAACCAGAACGTGATGATGAGCCGATTAACGAATTGCTGCTCAAACCTGTTAAACCACTCCCAGTTGAGCAGTTAGAAAAGTTTCTTCTTCTTATTGAACGCAAACAGCAACAGCCCCAGTTCACTCCACCACCAGAGGATAAAGTTGTTTGGCAAGTGTTGCACAAGTATTTGGACGAGAAACGCTATATACCAGATTATATTGTGCAAGGATTACATAATAATCAGTTGCTTTACATGGATGAGCAACGAAATATTTTGTTTATCAAACGTGATTTAGATGGTGAAAAAACTGGCGCATTAATTTGGTCAAAGCCTAGAGAAAATCATCGCACTGTGGAGTACGACCAAAACACCTCTACACCTTATGGTTGGTTTTATCTGAGATTAGGAGGGCAACCAACGGACAAGGTAGAAAACGTCTTTCTGTGTTCTACACCAATTGATGCAATGTCAGCAGCCACTTACCTGATCTCAAGCTGCAAAGGGCTACCACCAACTAGAACCATGTTGATAGTAGCTGATGACCCGGATAACCTACCTATGGAATTTCTCAAGAGTTTCAATAGGGTTGTCGTAGCATTCAATAATGATGAGCAAGGTAATAACGCAGCTAGTGCAGTATTGGAATTGTTGCCACAGGGTAAAAGGCTCAAAACCCATAATCCTGATTGGAGTCAGGAATTAGAAGCTCATCTGAGGGAGGAGCAAGAAAAGCAGAAACAGCTTGACCGTGGTTTTAGCTTGTGACCTTAAAGAATCGCCCTTGACTTGTTGCAGGTTTTGGAGCTATGCCGGAACTAGCTTTCTGGTGAAGCAGCTAAAACAGTCGCCGGCATACACTCCAAAACCCGCTTAAAGTAAGTAGTGCGTTGCAGTTTAACAGAGATGCCTTGCAACAAAAACGCTCGTTACCGTAGTGCAGTATTCCCCCTGATGTGGTTGTAATTGGGGTTAATTAACTGTTAAGAGTAAAGTGCAATCAAAAAGGTTGTCCAAACTCCAGTAAAAAATTGACTTAGATATTTTATGCCAAGAAATAGTTACTCATCTCCTGTTAATCAATTACTTGACTATCAGCCAGGAACTGGACAATTATCCCCAGATGAATGGCCTGACTATCAGGAATTAGGCATCACTGCCGAGGATATTCCTGAGTTGATCCGTATGGCAACGGATGAGGATTTATACAATATACCGGATGATGAAAATGATTTTTTTGGTGAAGACAGTTTATTAGAATACGCACCGATTCATGCAGTTCGGGCATTAGGACAACTCCGCGCATCATCAGCAATTGAGCCATTGATTAGCTTATTTCCTAAAATGGATGATGCTTTTGATAATGAAGTATTATTCGTTTTAGCTGAAGATTTAACAGATGTTTTAAGCCTGATTGGTTTAAGCGCAATTCCAGCACTCGCTGCTTATCTTGCCGATGACTCTCATGAGGAAAGTTGGCGAGTTCAAGCTATTGTTACCATTAAAAGAATTACCGCAGTATATCCAGAGCATCACGCACAATGTGTTGCTGTTCTGTCTTTCCAACTAGAATCTTTTGAAGAAAATAGTCCTGAATTAAATGCTCATATCATTTGGGCGCTGACTGACCTCAATGCAATAAATTCTTTACCTTTGATTGAGCAAGCCTTTAAAGCTGAGTGCGTTGATGATGAGGTGGTAGGCGATTGGGATGATGTACAGAAAAGATTTGGCTTATCAAGTAAGAAGAGTCAGCCACCTAAATCCATAGCTCCAACTGGCTCACACCAACCAGCACAAGAGACTGTTACTAAGGAAAAAAACGAAGCAGATCATGAGAGGCAAAAAAAAGCCCAGCAGAAGAGAGAAGCCCGAAGACAGCGAAATTTAAAATCGAATGGCTCCTAAACTGGAGATGATGATCCTAATATGCCGCTCACTCCCCTGTTGCCGCCTGAAGCAGTGGCAATAAACGAGCATGAAAAAATCTTAGATATAGTCAGCAATATTCGGTTTAGTTTTGATGATTATGCCTTCTTTGCACAAGCTTGAGCAAAAATCAGCAATCGCTGTAATTAGAGATTTAACTGCGGATGAATTGTATATTGGTGGTGAAAATTACCCTATCCCTAAATAAACAGTACCGATTGCCCCATCACCAGTTATCTTTAATTGTAACGGGGCAGGTAAACTAACTCACTTATGAGCCGAATCATCGCAGTTTTTAATCAGGCGGGAGGTGTTGCCAAAACCACCCTTACCCAAAACCTGGGCTACCAAATAGCACAATTGGGTCATCGCGTTCTGCTCATCGACATAGACCCCCAAGCCAGCTTAACTATCTTTATGGGCTTGGTTCCAAGAGACATAGAGCAAACTGTCAACAATGCCATTGTTGATGAACAACCCCTGCCAATTCATGAGGGTATTCACGGCATGGATTTAGCCCCAGCCAATATCTCTCTCAGTACGGCAGAAATGCAATTGGTTAGTGCTTCCATGCGCGATTTCCGCCTGAAAGAAGCCATTGAGCCAATCCAAGATAATTACGATTTCATCCTCATAGATTGCCCTCCCAGCTTAGGGCTACTGTCTTACATCTCCCTTGTAGCTGCTACTCATGTTCTCGTTCCTCTGGAAACCCATTTCAAAGCCTTTGAGGGAACAGGCGAATTACTAAAAACGGTTGCTACAGTACGCAACAAACCCAACCGTAAATTGCAAATTGCCGGATTTGTGCCGACAAAATACGATGCCCGTAACTCCCAGGACACTCGTACCCTAGCAGCTATCACCGAACAACTAGCCAGCGCCGGAACTGTCTTTGCGCCCATTCCTCGCTCCACTGCTTTTGTTGATGCTTCAGAAGAACGAATGCCCCTTGCAGTTTACGAACCAAAGCACCCATCTGTCCAAATCTTGAAAAAAATAGCCGTTAGTTTAGAATCCTTAAAATGAGACGCACTACTAAAGCCAGCCAGCCCCTTAAAAGCAAAATTGAAGTACCTTGGGACACTACAGGCATCAATAATGCCGATTCTCAAGTGTCCATCCCATTAGACCAGATTTCTCTGCCGCCGAATCAACCACGCCGTTACTTTGATTCTGAAGCATTAAAGCAGTTAACTGAATCCATCAAACAGCATGGCATCTTGCAACCCTTGTTGGTACGCCCTCTTGATGGAGAGAAACACGAATTAGTCGCAGGAGAACGCCGCTATCGTGCTGCCTTAAGTATTGGGCTAAAAGTTGTCCCCGTCGTCATTAGAGAGTTAGACGACAACGCAGCTTTTCAATTTGCACTTATAGAAAACTTACTTCGAGAAGACCTCAACCCAGTTGAAGAAACTGAAGGTATCCTGCAACTGCTGTCTCTCAAACTAGGTCGAAGCGTTGAGGAGATACCGCCATTCCTGTATCGCCTACAACGCCTACAGAACAAAGCATCTACAGTTACCCATAACGTTATGGGCGAACCCGTTGTTGATAGTGTTGAACCTACCCATAACGTTATGGGCGGAGTTGAAAATGATTCTACCAATAACGCTATCAGCGACGATGAAGGTGATATTGAATTATCTACCCATAACGTTATGGGCGAAACCGAAACGGATGATTCAGCCCTTAATCATGAGCCTGCTGTAAACCAAGACCTCAAAATCGTTGAAGGAGTGTTTGAAGGCTTAGGGTTAATGACCTGGGAATCTTTCGTTAAGAACCGTCTACCCTTGCTCAACCTCCCAGAAGATATCCTTGATGCGCTAAGGGAAGGCTCACTTGAGTACACCAAAGCCAAAGCCATCGCCCAGATTCAGAAATTAGATGAGCGCATTGCCTTTTTAGAACAAGCTCTTGCCAACAACTGGTCTTTAAGTGAAATCAGACAGCGTATTATTGAGAAGAAAACCCCAGCCTCTACCGCAAACACCGAGTCGAACGATTATAAAGAGCGCTTTACTGCTGCGACTACCAAACTAAGAAAGTCGCGTATTTGGTCAGATCCTAAGAAGCGCAAGCAAATAGAAAAACTACTTGCACAACTGGAGACGCTGACAAACGTTGAGTAAGCTCAAGTTGCTACTGCTCCCCAGTTCTCTCGAAATCATGACTTACGCAAGTTACGGCTAAAAAGTCAGGGGAGCCAAAGTGCCATAATAAAAAAACTAGAGAAAGTAAGATCCGTTTCTCTTTTTCTCCATTAACAAATAGGAGTTGTAAGATGGAAGCTCACAAAATAGAAGCTGTTTTAACAGAAGATGGAACTTTGATGCTACGGGGCTTACCTTTTCATGCGGGGGATGCTGTGGAGGTGATTATTCTGTCAGCTAAAACTCCACAACTTCAAGGAGCAGCGCCTAGCCAACCAGAAACAAATCTTTATCCAATGCGCGGTAAAGTAATCCGTTACGATGATCCAACAGAACCCGTTGCCTTGTCAGATTGGGAAGTTTTGCAATGATCGTACTTGATACCCATATCTGGGGAAAGGTGGGTTGATGATAACTCGAAACTAACTACAAAGTATCGCTCTTGGATAGAAGAATATCAATCTCAGGGTTTAGGAGTAAGTATTGTTTCTTGTTGGGAGGTCGCCAAATTAGTAGAAAAAAATCGGCTGGTTTTTTCTTGTTCAGTTAATGAATGGTTGGAAACAGCTTTGGCTTATCCCGGAGTACAGCTATTAAATTTAACCCTGCCGATAGTGGTTGATTCAACTCAATTAAGCGGATTTCATAGCGACCCTTTTGACCAAATTATTGTAGCTACAGCCAGAAATTATGGGTGTCCTTTGTTAACTGTTGACGCGAAAATCCTTAACTATTCTGGTGTGGTAACGCTTTCATAACGTTCTGAGCAATTATAATTGTTAAAAATTTTGTGGAAAACTGCTGACTACTGCGGTATGTTTGCGACAAACGACAAAAAATATTAAGTTAGTCAGAGTGCCAGTAGTACAGTCGCTCCCACAAGTGTTCCTATGCTAGAGTCAGAAAAACTTATCCAGATAGTACAAGCTTGGTTAGGCTACATCAGGTTAGAAGAACTGACTCAAGCCGAGGTCGAGCGTTCTTCAGATATCTATTCAAAAGTAGTAGATAAGGGAGTGCAGCTTGTTGGCAACAAGTTACTGTTAGATAGCGAAGTATTTACGCAATTCCAGCAACAGCAACAAGCAGCTAAAAGAGGGAACAAAAATGATGTTCAGATGGCTGTTGCTTTCCCACAAATTTATATAATCAACGGCAAGGGGAAAGAGCAAAGGCTGAAATACCTGCCTCTGTTTACAATTGATATTTCACCCATATTCAAAGGTAATTACCGCAAAACTGGCTGGGACTTGACTGAGTACGAGTTTCAGCCAGTAGTTGTTAATTTGATGCGGCTGTACGGGCTAGAGGAGGAGCAAGCCGAATCACTGATTGTTGCGTCAGGAATTGGAAAATTTTTAGAAGATACATTTAAAGGAAGATTCCCAACGCTTCGAGACTTTCTAGAACTGGTAGACTTACCCGAAGTCAAGTACAAAACCTCTCGACAACCTTATTTGCTACGCTGCGACTTTACACCTTACAATGCCCTTCTAAAGCAAGACATACAAGAAATCCTTAAGGAACTTCAACAACCAAACTGTAATAGCGAATGGTTAACTGAAACTCACCCAGCTATGCAGTACCTTTGTGGTCAGCCACAATTACCCAGAGATGAGGTGATGTTCTGGGGGGCTTTCCCTGACCATGCGCCTGATGAATTTCAAGCCTCTGTCCTGAAACACGCCCAAGAGAACTTACTAACTGCTGTTTGTGGGCCACCCGGAACTGGAAAAACAGAAGTATTTCTGCATCTCGTAGCACAGCAAGTAGTGGATCGGGCGTTACGACTTGTTCGTGGTGAAGATGATGCAAATAATTTAATACTTTTTGTCGGCACTAATAACAGCACCGTTAAAAAATTCCAACAACGACTGACTAGAAATTCTTCTGCTCAACAGTTTTATCTTCCAGGCGGCAACCAAACTAATATCCGTAAGGAAACTCTACCCAAACTACAATCAACCCAAGATTGGCTGCGTCAGACTGAATTTAATCAATCTGCTTGGCAACAAGCCAAACTTGAACTACTGCAAGTAGAAAGTGAAATTCAAAAACTTATAGAGCAAGACCGCTTGAATACTGCTCAAAAAGTTACTGATACCGAACGGCGATCGCAACTAGATGTAGAAATCCAATCCCTCAATAACGAGATTGCTGTTACTGATTCCGAATTACAAGCCCTAACAGAACAGCTATCAAGTTTGTCTGATTACGCAAATTTTCCCATTGATGCTTACCAGCAGATACAAGAAGCTTTAACCCAGGCAGAACGAGAGCTACCAAAAGAGTCTGACTCCATCACAAAACGCGCCTTGAACTGGCTTAATGCTACTACCGATCAACGAATTTTTCGCCGCTTGGCTTTGCGAATCAACGCTGCTGTGTTAAACACCTTGGCGACAGGGCATCCTTTTCAGACCCCCCTTGACCACCCTAGTTTAACCGCAGCCCAGGCTTCTGTTAACCAAAAACTAGATTTCTCACAACAATGGCAGAATCAAAACCTGCAAGTAACTTCAGTTCAAACCCAACTAACAGCTTTAAATAAGGAACTAGAGTTAAAACAAGCAGAATATCAACAAATTCAGAAACAAATCGATAGTTACCCGCAAGGGGATTTCTACAATCTTTTTTACCGCGACCACCACCAATTACAGGTAGAACTGTTTCAACGTGCCTGGGCGTTTCTGTTGCAAGAAGTTCTCCGACGCAAGGAGAGCGTTATCAGAGCATTAGAAACTTACGGCAGTGTCTTGACGGGTGACGGAGGGGCATTGCTCAAACTGGAAAGTGATAGTGATGCTATCTTCCGTGACTTGAGTTTGGTTTTCCCTGTTATTAGCTCCAGCCTGCAATCAATACGCAATATGCTGCCAATTCTCCAACCCAATAGCGTTAAGCTGGCACTGGTGGATGAAGCAGGTACAACTCTTGTACATCAATTATTTCCCTTGCTGGTGCGATCGCAACGGGCAGTAGTGGCTGGCGACCCCCAACAAATTGAGCCAATTATTAATCTCTGCGACGATACCATCAAGCAATATCTGAAGACTGCCTTTCTGGATAGTGGCATGGGGAATGAAGACTACTATCGCTATGCCCCTACTGCCAAGTACACGGCTACCGCTTATCATCGTGCTGCTGGTGCTAGTGGCACAGAATCAGACTTGGGCAACGGTATTATCCTCTCTAATCATTACCGTTGCACCCCACCCATTATTCAGTTTTGCAGTCCCAACTATCCCGGTGGTCTGCAAATCCTTTCAGGTGATCAGCAGACTGCAACGGTCAAGCATCTGCTGGCTTACCACGTTGAAGGAAGCCACACCCATAATACCAATCCAGAAGAAATTGATGCTGTAGAAACTATAATTGCGTCCTTGCTAAAGCATGGTTACTCTATTAGCTCTGATGGTAGTTCAAAGACAATTGGTGTGATGTCGCCGTTTTCGCAGCAAGCTAACGCGCTCAAGTATCGACTCTCTAATCGGTGGCGAAACTTTTCTTGGGATGATATTGGCACAGTTCACACCTTCCAGGGAGGAGAGAAAGCAGCTATCATCTTTTCTCCTTACCAGTGCCACCAAGAGCATAGTTTTTGGTTCCTCAACCGGAAACCCAATTTGCTGAATACTGCCGTTAGTAGAGCAAAGGAATTGTTTATTTTGGTGGGTAATCTCAGGGAACTAGAATTAGCTGGCGGTGAAACCAAGCGGTTAGTTGAACACATTCGGCAGCATGGAGAAATTCGTTCGCCTGCGGCTTGAATAAACCCGTTTAATTGGTTGGTGAATCATGCCAATATTGTTTGGTTTATCCTACCCTTGAAGATACCCTATTACCAGAAGCGGGTATAGTCTGTACTTAATGTCCATGATTGAAAAGCCTTACTGTTATCGCAGCTAATAAACTGCTAGTTGCTATATACTTAGCTTTGCGTTCCCTTTTTGGTCAACCAACTTCTGCTAATGCTCCCCATAGCCCCTAAAAATCATGTCTGCTAATGTCCAAATACATACTTGAACCGCTGCTTTTGCACGGGAGAACGTATTTTGTCAAGTGAAAAGCTGAAAAGGCTGATCGGATAATTATCGGGGTTAAATCTTAGGAAAAGACAATGGCAAAGATTTTAGTGATTGAATCGGAGATAGAAAGCCGCAACATCTTTCTCAAATGTCTGAAGGAAAAAGGATTCGACCCCATTGGTGCAGAAAATGGTCTTGTCGGCGTTCAGTGGGCACAACAACACTTGCCTGATTTGATAATTAGCGAAATTATGATGCCGGAACTTGATGGTTATAGAGTTTTGGCTGCATTGCGCCAAAAACCTATTACAGCAACAATCCCCTTGATTTTTGTCACTAACAAAGCCACTCGGTTTGACATCCGCAAGGGCATGGATTTGGGGGCAGATGATTATCTCATTAAGCCCTGTACTGTAGAGGAATTATTAGGAGCGATCATAGCCAGATTGGAAAAACAAACATTTTTCAAACAGTGTTATGCTGCTGAGTTACAACAAGTTCTGAAGCCAACAAAGGTAAATAAATTACCGAGAGTGAATGCAGCCGGCTTGAAATCGCAAGTCAACCTTTTTCAAGAGAGCGCTGAGTCAATTCAGCAAAACTTGGAGACATCCCCACATGGGGTGATGAAACTAGCAGCCAAGAAATCAGTTTTTCCGTCTGTTGACCCTCTGAACGATATCTTTGACTTCATTGAGGCTCATTACCACCAACCAATAAGTTTGCGTGACGTGGCACAGTCAGTTGGTTACTCAGCAGCCTACCTAACCGATTTAGTGCGACGCAAAACAGGGCAGACCGTGCATCGTTGGATTACCAGGCGTCGGATGGTGGCTGCCTGTTCGCTACTCCTAGAAACCGATCAATCAATAGATTGCATTGCATCTTCGGTAGGGTATTGCTATACGTGGTGCTTCTTTCGCCATTTTCGCAGCAGCTTTGGCACGACTCCTGGAGACTGGCGAAGCGCTAATCGTGGCTCTGTTGGAAAAACTTGTGGGGATATAGCATAAGCGTTCTTTAATAGTGACTACCGATAGTCAAAGTTACCTTGTTCATGAAGCTTCTGCATCTGATTGCATTTCAAGATTCTAGATAATATGGCGTTGTTGGGTAGAGGAATGTGATCCATGATTAGTATTTGACGCTACAGAAGTTTAAGCAATGACTACGAGTAATTACCAAAAACTACTAAGAGTTTGATTTATGCTGCCATGATTTATTTGATGCTCAAATGATTGTCTCTGACATCAATCAAAGTGTATTTCAACTAGTTCATTGACACGCTCTCAAAAATAGTTTCGCAACCCCAACAAATGAAAAATACAGATATTGGATTATTAATTTCAAGTGCTTTAGGAAGTCTTCTTCTTTCATTTACTCCAGCTACTGCCGCTATTTTAGTAGAACCAATTTTTACCAGCAAGAGAGAAAATTTTCCTGATGTGAAGGCATTTCCATTAGGTCTTAAACCATTTGATACAATATTAGCTTTTTTTCCTCCTAATGATGCTGGTTTACCAAATCTTTTAAATGAAACAGGCTACACAATAAATAAATTTTCCTTACTATTGTTCCCGGAACTTCCTGAGTTTGAGGATAGTTTTGTATGGGGAGACGTAAATGGAGATGGTCAAATTGGCTTATCTAACATTTTTACGAATATCAATATCGCTCCTGACTTCACTGTCCCAGTACTAGATACCAATGCTCTAAGACTGGAACTAACAAATGGAACAATTCAAGATGGTAAAAGTTTTGCACTTAGATTTATTACTAGTCGAGATTTAACACCTATCGATCCTCAAGGAAACGATTCACTTTTAATAGGAAGTTTTTACGAGGGTTTCAGAACAGTCCCTGAACCCTCTAACGTCTTTGCTTTTGTTCTTACTATGGCACTAGGTTGCTGGTTAAGAAAGAGGAAATTAACTAGAACATGATGCTGAAGGGGTGACTTGAAGAAGGCACTTATGCTGGAGGCAGAGGGCAGTCCCGATGAAACAAGTTTCATAGTCAAGCATGAAAATGCGATGTGAGACTGAATCTATATAGATACTCATCGAAGGAGCATTTTCAAGTCAGAAGGAATAAGTCATAAGGGGATTCGGGGTTCAGCCGGGATACGTGTAAATTGGGACACGTTGTA
>NZ_JAWJTF010000380.1:0-1762 GCF_048836525.1 Nostoc sp. CALU 546 | reverse complement strand
GAGCGTCATTACGAATTAAGTTGAAGCCTCAATGGGCAACCGCTCTTGGTTTAGCGGTTGATGAGGCGATCAGAGTTTTTAATTCAGAGTTAGAAATTTATTTCGAGATAATCAGCCAAAGGAGCGATCGCTCTCCAGAACTTCATGGTTATTTTCTTCGGGAGCTTCTTGTGGCAAATTCGCTAAAAATGCTTGTAGTCTCATGCGCTCAATGTAAGGCCAGCCTCCCTCAGACTCAATATCTTTCAGCAGCGAGTAGAGTTGGCGACGGTTAACAGGCAAACTCTCTTGAAAAACCCCATCCCGGATCTCTCGGTGTAACTGTTCCAATTGGCGCAGCAAAGCTAAAAGAGCTACAGTATCGCCTTGACAACCCTGGACTGCATCATACACCACAGTTGCGATCGCTTGCACTTTACAAGACAACTCCCCTGATTCAATATTTTTGTTATCGTTCATGCCACCCTTTCCGTATAAATGAGGTCAACTCAAATTTACCGGAGATTTTTAATTTTCCCTAGTTTGTTCCCTGTCCCCTGTCCCCTCACTTGCCCTAGTCAGGGATGAATATAACTAGATTTGTATCTTTATCAAAAGTAATTGCGATCGCTCCTAAAAGAGCGTAGTAACCTTTACCATAGCCTCCACAGCAGCTAGATGTGATCAGGACGAGACTTTCTTGGATTTTGAGTACTTTGATTTTGAGTTAAAAAAAATCGTATGATCTGGCTGATTTACCCATAAAACAATGGGCTGTATGTAGTGGCGTCACATACATGATACAAAAAGACTTGGGCGACGCCGCTTTTGCTATCAGCAAGAGCAAAGTGCGAAGCAGACACCCCTCTTCGCGCTCTTTGAGGCAAACATTTATGCTCCTCTGTGTGGAGATTACTCATCCACCCGCCCAACTCTAACAAATGCCACCAACAGTAAAACTGCTGGTTTTTTGCTCCCCTAGTAACACACATCCAAAGATGGATTCAGTGTGCTACTTATTATGGGTTTTACACCCCAAGCTCAAGAGAGCGACACGTTTAGCTACGTTTAGCAGAGAAAAGTTTGAGCAGCTGACAACCTAAACTCCCGGACACTTGCTTCAACTTTCTTAATCAAAGCAAAGTCGTTTCTGAACAAAGGTAGCTTTTCGCAGAGTAGCGGCTTCTCATCAGAGATCAAAGCTTCGATGCAGTTTTACAACTTAGATATTAATTTTTGAGATTGAGGTTGACCATGAGGTATCGCGCTTTAATTGTTGCATTCTTGGCTTTGTGCCTAGGTCTAATAACTGCTTGTAGTGATGCACCTACTAGTAGTAGTGGTAGAGATGTACTTACTTACGATCAAATTCGTGGCACTGGCTTGGCTAACAAATGCCCCCAACTAGCAGAAACAAGCCGTGGTTCCATTCCCATTGATTCTAGCCAGTCTTATGCCATCAAAGAACTTTGCTTGGAGCCAACTAGCTTCTTCATCAAAGAAGAACCTGCTAATAAACGGCAAGAAGCAGAATTTGTTGCTGGCAAATTGTTGACCAGATACACTTCCACCATTGACCAGGTGCAAGGTGATCTAAAAATCAACTCAGATAATAGCTTGACATTTACGGAAACTGATGGTCTTGATTTCCAAGCCATCACTGTGCAGCTTCCTGGTGGTGAGAGAGTACCTTTCCTCTTCACCATCAAAAACTTGGTTGCTCAAAGCCAACCCAGTTTGACCAGTATTAACACTTCAACGGGCTTTGAAGGTACCTTCAAAG
>NZ_JAWJTF010000233.1:0-3408 GCF_048836525.1 Nostoc sp. CALU 546 | reverse complement strand
GCTCCCCTGCTCCTCTGCTTCCCTGCTCCTCTGCACCCCATCAACCAACGTTGGTGCTTGACTGTACTTAGCCACCAGACGGGCTAAAAGTGGTAAATCAATTGGTTTAGAAATATAGTCATTTACACCAGCGGCTAGACAAGTTTCGCGATCGCCTTTCATTGCCATTGCTGTTTGAACAATTACCGGAATCGTCCGATATTGTGGATGTTCTCGCAGTTGTTGCACCAAGTTAAGACCATTTCCATCTGCTAGATAAACATCCATTAAAATCAGCACCGGCTCTAACTCAGTTAGAGTTTCCCACATCTCGGCAGCATTCTTAACCCAAGTCACTTGATATCCCAATTTACGTAGATAAATTTGCATCAAATCAGCGTTGGGTAAGTCATTTTCTACCAGCAAAATTTCTACAGAAGAACTAGGGGTGAAAGGCACAGGAAATGAGGAAAATTTTGCTTCCCCTGCTCCCTCATCTTCCCCTGCTTCTTCATCTCCTCCAACTCCCACTTCTTGCTTAAGGGGAAGTACAAGGGTAAAACGGGAGCCGCGATCTACCTCAGATTCAACTTTCACCGAACCACCGTGAATTTGGGCAAGTTTCCGAGTCACTGCTAAACCCAAACCAGTACCTTCAACGCCATCAGCTACAGCCTTAGCAATTTGGAAATAGGGTTGAAACAGTTGAACTTGGTCTTCTTGGGAAATGCCACTGCCAGTATCCCAAACTGTAAAATGCACAGATACGCCTTTGGCAGCAACCTGTAAACCAACACTTCCTTTACTAGTAAACTTTAGGGCGTTGAAGAGTAAATTCAACAGCATTTGCTTGAGTCGTAAGGGGTCAGCTACTAGGGTTGTAATATCAGGTTCAAGTTCTAGGCACAGTTTCAAACCCTTATTAGCGGCTTTCTCTTTCACCAGTGCCAAAACATTGCTACACAGCACTGGCACATCTACTGTTTCCCACTGCACTTCCAGCTGATTTGCTTCAATTTTAGAGAGATCCAAAATATCATTAATCAGAGCTAGCAGGTGCTTGCCGCTAGACTGAATGATATTTAAATACTCTTGCTGGCGTTCTCTAGTTGGTTCGTACCCTGGAGCTAAAAGCAGGTGGGTAAACCCAATAATGGAACTAAGTGGTGTGCGAATTTCGTGACTGGTATTTGCCAAAAACTGATTTTTGAGTTGATTGGTGCGCTCCAATTCTTGATTAGAGTTACTTAACTGTTGATACCGTTGCTCCCAAGATAGGATGTGTCTAAGTTGTACCAAAGCTGTAGTACAGTACTTAGCAGACCTTGCCATCAATTGTGATCTGAGTTGAGCTTGTGATTTCATGAGCGACTCACGATCAGAGCTTAGGGGCGTTGCGGCGATAATTAGCCAACCCATAACGCTGCCAGAATCATCAGCCAACCGCCAAGCGCTGGGTGGTTGTTGATTCTCAAGCTGTTGCAAATCTTCGAGTTTTATGACCTCTTGCAATCTCAACAGCAGCTTTTTTTCTGCTGTCAGCACTTCTAGAAATAAAGGTTGTGAGTTTGGGGATGGAGAACGAGAAATATAGCAAACTGTGGCCACAGTTTCTTGTGGTTGAAACAGAGCAATGCCTACGGCACAATCTGCAAGCACCAGATTACTGCTGTTAACAGCACTGTTAATTTCGTTAACCACAGTTTGGAGAATTTCCGCTTGTGCGGCTCCTGTCTGTGGGACAGTGTTACAAGCAGAAAGCAGGCAATCATTAAGGCGACTTTGCAACTTGTTCAAGCTGCTCTCCAGCCACAGCTGTGCGCGAAGTTGCTCAATTGTTCTCAAAAGTTTTGGCGTTGCATCTATCTGTGAGTTCTGGTCTGATAAGCTTGAATACTGCTGCATGGTCAACTAGACCGCTGAACAAGTTTAGCTTCACATAAAAATCCCAATAGGATTCTATGTATATTAGCCGACAATTCTTTTTTATTTATAAACCATAACTTATGTTGTTATAAACCATAGCTTATGATGTCGAGTTTAGCAGCTAGACCAAAAAAAATATTTTATGAGCCACTGACCTAAAATTTTTTAAAAGCAACTTAAGACTTATGGATACACAATTCGCCCAACTAATCGTTAATGGGATTGCGGTGGGGAGCATTATTGCTCTAGCGGCAGTCGGACTGACTCTTACATACGGAATTTTACGATTATCTAACTTTGCTCATGGTGATTTTCTCACCTTAGGAGCCTATCTGACTTGGCTGATAAACACTATTGGAGTTAATATTTGGCTGTCAATGATTTTGGCGGCGGCGGGAACAGTAGCAGCAATGCTGTTATCGGAAAAGTTGTTGTGGTCAAAGATGCGCTCTATCCGTGCTACTTCCACTACGCTGATTATTATTTCTATCGGACTTGCCTTATTTCTTCGCAATGGGATTATTTTTATCTGGGGTGGCAAGAACCAAAACTATAATTTACCTGTTACTCCGGCTTTAGATATTTTGGGTTTAAAAGTGCCGCAAAATCAATTATTGGTATTGGGATTGGCGGTGCTAGCAATTTTGGCGTTGCATTACCTGCTGCAAAATACCAAAATTGGCAAGGCAATGCGAGCAGTTGCCGACGATCTGGATTTAGCTAGGGTTTCAGGTATCAATGTTGACCGAGTAATTTTCTGGACTTGGCTAATTGCGGGCACTCTTACGTCATTGGGCGGAAGTATGTATGGGTTAATTACAGCCGTGCGCCCGAATATGGGATGGTTTTTAATTTTACCATTATTTGCCTCAGTAATACTTGGTGGCATTGGCAATCCCTACGGTGCGATCGCAGCAGCTTTTATCATTGGCATTGTCCAGGAAATTAGCACCCCTTGGCTGGGTTCACAGTATAAACAAGGTGTAGCACTGTTGATCATGATTTTGGTGCTGCTCATTCGTCCCAAAGGTTTATTCAAAGGGACGATTTGAGCAGCACCATTCCACTTCTAATTATTCAATAATGTGGAAATACCAGGCTGCTACCAGGAAATTGATAGCCAACAAGAACAATGCCCAGCCTGTGCGATAAGCGTAGGGAGGTTTAGCTCCACTGTCGGCAACTGCGGAATTCTTCGTTGTTTTAGCGGTCATAATGCGATTCTCCTTATGTCATGACTTTTTAAGAAATACCAAACTGGCGTACCAAATACCCAAATTCTTTAAGAATATTTGTGTGAAGGTGGGAATTGGGGATTGGGATTCGGGGAGCGGTGAGAGGTGACAGGTGATAGGGCATATTCTGCACCGGGTAACCTTTTCTTCAGCCTAAGTAGCGCGACAGAATTCCACTGACAGGAGCTCGGGAATAACATACACCCTGATATCTGAACCCTCTATCCCTCTTCGCTCCACACTTCACACCCCCTCCTCACCACGCCGA